>CAZYJU010000011.1:9426-16850 GCA_964647945.1 uncultured Actinomycetes bacterium
CAAAGTTAAATCAAATTCGAAATTCACTTCAAAAATCTATGATGGCTACGCTGCTTCTCTCATCAGGTGTTCCAATGGTCACGATGGGTGACGAAGTTGGTCGAACCCAATATGGCAGCAACAATGCATTTACCTTGCCAATAGATATGAATAGAGAGAATTGGAACCATGAGAGCGCATGGCTAGGTGGCTGGGCGCTAGATTGGCAGCCAGATTCTAAGAATCAAGATCTATTAAATGCCTTCATCGAATTAAATCGAATTCGTAAAACCTATCTTTCTGACATCACATCAGAATTCTTTACCGGTCGCATTGATTTTGGTACAGATCGAAAAGATATCGCTTGGTTTAGCCTCTCTGGCAATGAGATGCGTGATGAACATTGGTCTGATGGAGATAAGAGATCGCTTACGGTATTTCTGGAAGCTGGACCGAAGAATGGTCTAGTGCTGCTCATGAACTCATTTGGCGAGCAGACAACTTTCACTCTTCCAAGTGATGCCTGGGGAAATAGTTATAGATCCATTTTCGACACATACTCTCAAACTGAGAGCTATAACCCGAGAATTGCAAAACCTTCAGAAAAGATTGAAGTTTCTCCACATTCATTGCAAATTTGGTTGGTAAATCGGTAATTACTTTCAAGTAAAGCAAAGTCGCATTTAGACTAACGCTCATGCTTGCACTGTTGATGCCTGGACAAGGTTCGCAAACTCCCGGCATGCTGGAACCTTGGTTGAACGATGAAACCAGGCAGGAACTTTCTAAATGGTCATTGCAGATTGATTTAGATTTAGAACGCCTTGGCACCAGCGCATCTAGTGATGAAATTAAAGATACTGCAAACGCCCAACCACTTATTGTGGCTACAAGTTTGATTAGCGCTAAATTACTTGCAATTACTAATTTTAAAATCGTTGCCGGACATTCAGTAGGAGAGATTGCCGCAGTTGCCTTATCTGGGGTCTTAAGTGAAACCCAAGCTCTCCAATTAGTTAGAGCACGTGGTTTAGCTATGGCTAAAGCTGCAAGTCAATCTAATACTGGAATGGCAGCCGTATTAGGTGGAGAGAAATCTGAAGTTTTAAAGACTTTATCGGAATTTGGATTAATTGCAGCTAACGATAATGGTGCCGGGCAGATTGTGGCTGCTGGAGAATTATCTGCAATTGATAAATTGATTGAAAATCCCCCAAATGGTTCGAGAGTTCGCGCCCTTGCCGTTGCTGGGGCATTTCATACCAAGTACATGCAGAGCGCCACTTCAGAGGTTTCTGATTTTGTTACAAAATTAAGCCCCAACGATCCTAAAGTGCAGCTACTTTCAAATAGAGATGGCCAGGTGGTTTCAAGTGGAACGGATGCAATCTCCAGAATCGTAAATCAAATCGCGAATCCGGTTCGCTGGGATCTCTGCATGCAATCATTAGTGGAATTGGGAGTAACTGGGGCGATCGAACTTGCTCCTGCCGGAACTTTGGCAGGTCTGTTAAAGCGAGCGGCTGCAAGTATCGAAACTTTCACACTAAAGAGCCCAGATGACATCGATGCTGCTAAAGAGTTTGCACAGAGACATAATGGTTAGAGACATAATGGTTATGGTGGTTGATGATACAAAATAGCTCTGGCACTAATGCTTCCATACTCTCAGTTGGAATTTATCGTGCAACCAATCTGGTGCCAAACTCTGAGATCATAGACAAAATAGATTCTTCAGATGAATGGATACAACAAAGGACTGGTATTGCATCACGAAGATTTGCAGATAAAGATGTTTCAGTCCTTGACATGGCAACTGCTGCCGCAAAACAAGCGCTAAGCAGAGCAAATATCTCAAGCGATTCCATTGACGTCGTGATTTTGGCGAGTATCTCTTATCCGCATAACACCCCAAGTGGTGCATCTGGAGTTGCTGCAAATATCGGCGCCAATAAAGCAGCAGCATTCGATCTTTCAGCAGCCTGTGCTGGTTTTACATATGCCGTAGGAATTGCAAACGATTTGATCAAAGGTGGTACCGCAAAATATGCGCTAGTAATAGGTGCCGAGAAATTAAGTGACTTCACCGATCCACATGATCGCGCAACCGCATTCATCTTCGCCGATGGCGCTGGTGCTGTGGTTATTGGACCGAGTGACGAACCTGGAATCGGCCCAACTGCCTGGGGTTCGGATTCTGATCAAAGAGATGCCATCACCATGTCCTCTTGGTTGGATTTTAAAGATAATCCAGTACCAGCATCAGAAGTTGCATGGCCATACATTCTTCAAGAAGGCCAACGCGTCTTTCGCTGGGCAGTTTTTTCAGTTAGCAAAGTTGGCACAAAAGCAATTGAACTTGCTGGAATCAAACCCGAGGATTTACAAGCATTTGTTCCGCACCAAGCTAATTTGAGAATTATTGAATCCATGGCAAAAGATATGAAACTAACCTCGAATATAGTCATTGCAGATGACATTCGAACCAATGGAAATACCTCTGCAGCGTCGATACCGCTTGCCATGGATACGCTATTGAATGAACATCCAGAATTACATGATCAATTAGCACTGATTATTGGATACGGTGCAGGCTTGGCATATGCTGCACAAGTTGTGAAATTACCGCCAAAACCTGCAAGTTACTAGAAAGTAAGCACATTTACCCTGCACAATACTCACTTAAGCTCAAAAAGATTAGAGAAAATAGAAAGCTAAAAGAAAAGGAAGATAAATGGCGCTAAATGAGGCAGATGTACTTGCTGGCTTGAAAGAGATTGTTGAAGAGGTTGCAGGTGTTCCAGCAGCATCAATCGAACTTGGAAAGAACTTCACTGAAGATCTAGATGTTGATTCATTATCTATGGTTGAAGTTGTGGTCGCTGCTGAAGAGCGCTTTGGCGTGAAAATTCCAGACGATCAAGTCTCTGAACTTGCAACCGTCGGTGATGCAGTTAACTTCATCGTAAAAGCATCAGCTTAATTAATCGCGAAAAATGATACGTAGAGTAGTTGTAACTGGCCTCGGGGCGACCTCTCCCCTTGGCGGAGATGTCGCAACTACTTGGACAAATGCCATCGCTGGTAAATCTGGCGCCAAAACTTTGCAGAAAGAGTGGGCGCAAACTCTGCCAGTTCATTTTGCGGCAGAGGTAGTTACCGAACCATCTGAGGTAATGAAGCCGGTCGAGATACGTCGATTGGATAGATCGGAACAATTTGCGTTAATTGCATCGCGTGAAGCTTGGGGCGATGCCGGTACACCTGAAGTGGAATTAGAGAGATTGGGTGTGGTTATCGCCTCCGGAATTGGTGGCGTTACCTCACTACTTGAGCAGTATCGAACATTGATGGAGAAGGGTGCACGTTTAGTCTCTCCGCACACAGTTCCAATGATTATGCCGAATGGTCCAGCTGCCAATGTGGGTCTGGAATTTAAAGCTAAAGCTGGCGTACATACTCCGGTATCAGCATGCGCATCCGGTGCCGAAGCTATTGGTTATGCATTTGAAATGATTAGAAATAATCGCGCTGATGTGGTCATTGCAGGTGGAGTCGAAGCTTCGGTTGATGCGCTTCCAATGGCAGGTTTTGCAGCAATGAAAGCTTTATCAACTAGAAACGATGCGCCCGAAAAAGCCTCTAGGCCTTACGATTTAAATCGCGATGGCTTCGTACTTGGTGAAGGTGGCGGCATTTTGATTCTAGAAGAGTACGAACATGCAAAGGCCCGTGGTGCCAAGATTTATTGTGAGATCGCAGGACAAGGATTAACTTCCGACGGTTATCACATTGCAGCGCCAGATCCTGAAGGTAGCGGAGTAATCAGAGCGATGAAGCTGGCGTTACAAGATGCAGGATTGACCACGAAAGATATTTTCCATTTAAATGCACATGCCACCTCGACGCCTGCTGGAGATGTGGCAGAGGCAAACGCGCTACGTAGCGCGCTTGGTGCTGATGCTGATCATGTTGCAGTCTCTGCAACAAAATCCATGACCGGGCATCTACTAGGTGGCGCTGGAGCACTGGAATCTGTATTTATAGTTAAAGCGTTGCAAGAGCGATTAGCGCCGCCAACTATAAACATAGAAAACCTAGACCCAGCAGTGACAGTAGATGTAGTACGCGATTCTGCACGCAAGTTACCTGACGGAGACATTGCTGCACTAAATGATTCCTTTGGATTTGGCGGGCACGACGTAGTTTTAGTATTCAAATCTATTTGAGCCAATCAAAGCAATTAATAAGATGCCAGACTCTAAAGATCCTGAATTTCGAATTTCAAAGTTGCTCGACGATGGTCAATTTCAATTAATCACTAACCGCGATAAGAGTGGAATGATCGCTGCCAGTGGAAAAATAAAAGGCAACGACGTAATAGTTTTCGCATCTGATCCCACAGTGCAAGGAGGTGCGCTAGGGCCAGAAGGTGCAGCAGTCATCGTAAAAGCTTATGAAGTGGCAATCAGTAAATCTTTACCGATCATTGGTATCTGGCACTCAGGCGGTGCGCGACTTCGAGATGGTGTGCTCTCTCTTCATGCATTTGGAAAAGTTTTCAAATCACTAATCACCGCCTCTGGCAAAATCCCTCAACTCTCTTTGATTCTCGGACCAACTGCAGGTGGCGGTGCTTATGGTCCCGCTCTTACCGATGTCGTTGTGCTTGCACCCGAAGGAAGAATCTTTGTCACTGGCCCAGATGTGGTTAAAAGTGTCACTGGCGAACAAGTGGACATGGCTAATTTAGGTGGCCCAGAGGCGCATAAAAAGAATTCTGGCCTGGCGCATATCATCGCCGAAAGCGAAGCTGCAGCTTTCGAAGATATCCGAAAGCTAACTTCATTGCTTGCAAACTTAGGTCAATTTTCAGAAACAGTTGAAGATCTTGATTTAGAGAAATTTGTACCCGAATCTCGCAAGCGAAGTTATGAAGTGCATCCCTTGGTGGAAGCGCTTCTGGATACTGATGAATCAATGGAGCTATTGGGCGATTGGGCCCCAAATATGTTGACTGCTATCGGAAGATTGGGTGGTCACACAATTGGGGTCATTGCGAATAATCCTAAGCATTTGGGTGGCGCGTTAGATTCCGCTGCTGCAGAGAAGGCGGCACGATTTGTAAGAATGTGTGATGCATTTGGAATTCCCTTATTAGTTATCGCAGATGTGTCTGGATTTTTACCTGGTGCTGGTCAAGAGTGGGAAGGCGCTGTACGCCGTGGCGCTAAGTTATTGCACGCTTTTGGTGAGGCAGTTGTTCCTCGTGTAACGCTGATTACTCGACACGCATACGGAGGCGCTTATGTTGCGATGAACTCTCGAGCTCTTGGCGCTACCAAAGTTTTGGCTTGGCCTAATGCAGATGTTGCGGTCATGGGAAGCGTTGCAGCAATCAGAGTTTTACATCGGCGATTATTAGCAGATCTGCCTATGCATCAACGTGAAGATATGGAATTAGAGCTTGCTGCAGAACATGACAAGCTATCCGGTGGCGTGCAGCGCGCTATAGATATTGGGGTAGTAGATCAAATTATCCCTCCAGATCGAACGAGATCAGAGATTGTGAAAGCGCTAGCAAATGCAGAGCCAATTCGAGGAGCACATAGCAACATTCCGCTCTAAATCAACTTGCAAATAATCCATGCAACATAGTCGAAATCGCGCCATTTTTACCTTCATTTTTCACCTTAAACATCTGCGACTCAGCTAGATGATAGATCTCTCGTGGCAGCATCTGATGATCTGTGACCAATACAAATCCCGCAGAAAAACTGAGGTTTGTGAATGTGCCATTGATTCTCCAACCTTTCTTGGCGCCGTCAAGTAAGCTCTTGCTAAAAGTTGTAATCTCAGAGAGGTCATGGCTATTTTTCAAGATAACCGCGAAGTCATCCTCGGTCAGCCGAATCAAGCGGTCTACTTTTTGTAACTTGCTTTGAATTAATTCTGAGAAATTACGCAAAACCAAATCTCCAAAATCACGACCTTGACTTGTATTGAACTCCTTGAAATCATCAATATCTATGATTCCAAATACGAATGGCTCATTATTTGCTTGGAGATCCATTAAAGATTGACTCAATAATTCATCTAATAGAACTTGATTTATCAATCCCGTGAGTGGATCGTGCTCGTATAGCCAATCGTGATGCTTCACTATCGAATGGCTATTCCGTTTATCTAGATTTGCAATCAAGACTTCGTCTGATGTCAATGCAATCACCGTATGCTCAACTCCACCTTCCCAACCATCGATTATGGTGACTTTGTTGCTTCCGTACTCTGATGAGTATTGGTAAAGACAATTGCCCAGAGCGCGCTTAACACGCTGTAAGTCTCCATTTTTAATTACCTTCTCAATTGGCTTATGAACCAATCTCGCAGCTATAGCTCGCTCAGGATCTACTGAGGCCTCATTTGAATAAATCATCTCAAAGTCCAAGATTTTTCCGTTTCTATCTCTAATTGCACGCCAGATAGAAAATCCATCCCAGGCAGAATTCAACGCAAGATTAAGTAGCTGAAAGAGCGAAGTTTGGGCTGTATTAAGTTTTGGCTTTTTATAGTGGTTAACTTTTCGCATAATATCCTCGCTTCATCTTTCGATTTTTGAAAATAAGAACCAACAGAATCACAGTTAATAGAGCTAAACCGTTAGCTACCAATGATCTATTTTCAATTAGGCCAGGTACTTTGGAAATTGGGATGACACCCATATATATCGGAACTTGATCACTGACAATTTGTTTTTGATCATCATCGGCAATTGGATTAGCGTCTCCTTTTGTTGATATCAGGAGTTCACCATTTGAATTGCGATTAACTTTAATGACTCGGTGCGCTACAAGAATGTTTTCTGACTCTAAAGTGGGCAATACTGCAATTTGATTAACTTTTAATTCAATGCTTGGAATAGATCTAACAAAAATCAAATCACCTCTCTGAAATATAGGATTCATTGAATCTGAAACTACGTGAACAACCCTAAGATGATATTTGAAAGCATAAAAAGTCAAAGTAGTACTCGCTGAAATTACTATGATTAAGAAAAAATTGTAGATTTTGAGTTTCATGAATTCACAGTTATTCCAGATCTAATGTCACTTCTAAAAGTAAGTGTGTTGAAAGTAGATATATAATTTCCTGTACCACTTCTGGTTTGTGTGATACGCAATATGAGTCGATTACCTGCAATCAGATAGCGATTTATATTTATTTGACCGGAAGATGCGCTGGCAATCGATGAAATGGTTCCCGAGCATGTTAAATTCACGTTATCCCAATTCCCAGAGCAACTTTCAAAGTTAAGGGTTGGCGCTCCATTTGTATCTCCATTGTTGCGCGCCGAGCTAAAAGTTAAATGTTGAGCAATCAAATCGAAGGTGCCTGTATTAACGATCGCCAAAAGCTCGCTCTGCTTATTTGAACCTCCGGTCCAA
>CAZYJU010000012.1:0-12448 GCA_964647945.1 uncultured Actinomycetes bacterium
TTAAAGTTCAAAACCGATGTATTTGGTTTCGAGGAATTCGTGAATGCCATCGAAGCCACCTTCGCGGCCAAGACCAGATTGCTTAACTCCACCAAATGGCGCAGCTGGATCGCTGATCACACCTTTATTGATAGCAACCATTCCTGATTCCATCGCCTCTGCAGTTCTAATTGCGCGACCAAGTTCTCCGCTAAATACATAACTAATCAACCCAAATTCAGTGTCGTTGGCAAGTGCGATGCCCTCTTCGTCGGTATCGAAGACCACGATTGGTGCAACTGGGCCAAAGATTTCATGTTTCAAAATCGAGTTGTACTTATCCACTGTCATAACTGTTGCTGGATAAAAAGCGCCATTTCCTTCAGGTTTCTTGCCACCTGTGCGAACTGCAGCACCATTCTTTATTGCTTCATCAACTAAATCTGCAATTTTGTCGCGCTCTTTAATGGAAACATAAGCGCCAAGGGTTACACCTTCGTCTGTGCCGCGTCCCATGACAAAGGCATCCATCGCTTTAGTAAATGCAGCAATGAAGTCTTCAGCAATTCCTTTTTGAACGAAAATTCGATTTGCAGAGGTGCAGGCTGCGCCACCATTTCGCATTTTTGCCAAGATAATTCCAGCAACTGCTTTTTCAATATTTGCATCATCCAAAACAATTACTGGCGCGTTTCCACCAAGTTCCATTGAGCAGCGAATTACTTGATCTGCGGCTTCTTTAATTAAATGCTTGCCAACTTCAGTCGAACCTGTAAATGAAAGATTTTTTACTCTTGGATCGTGCAACATCTTTGAAATTTGTGGTCCAGTTTTCTCGGGCAAAATTAAATTAAGTACGCCTTTTGGAAGTCCAGCTCGCTCCATAATGTCCACGATATGTAGCGCAGTAAGTGGTGTCTCGCCTGCAGGTTTTAAAATCATGGTGCAACCTGCCGCAACGGCGGGACCAATTTTTCTAGTGGCCATACCTGCGGGAAAATTCCAAGGAGTAATTAAAAGTGAGACTCCGATTGGTTGATGTGTTACCAAAATTCGCTTGTCGCCACTTGGTGATTTACGGAAATCACCTTCAACCCTTACCGTTTCTTCAGAGAACCAACGAAAAAATTCAGCGGCATAGAGCGCTTCACCACGAGCATCTGGCATCGCTTTGCCATTTTCTTTAGAAATCAAAGTTGCGATGGTTTCAGATTCTGCAACCATTAATTCGTATGCTTTTCTCAAAATTTCAGCGCGTACTCGTGGTGCAGTCTTAGCCCAATCAGCTTGAGCATTATGTGCTGCAGTTACTGCAGCTTCGCAAAGCTCATCGTTTGCTAAGTGCACCTCAGCAATTACTGATCCGTCTGCAGGGTCATATACAGGAGCGGTTGAACTTCCTTTAACCCATTTGCCATCAATAAATAACTCTGTACGCACGAAAAGAGCATACCTTTAGAGGTTATCGCCTGAAAACGCCAGTAGAATTATGAATAGTTAATTAGGAGAGTTAGTGGCCAAATCGTGGACCGACGGCGCGCCTGCGCCGGTCGCATTGCAGGATCACGCACACCTCGAAGATCCAATCTCGTACAAAATCAAAAAGCGACTTCTGGGCGGGGCTTTAAATCGCCATACCTTAAGTCATCAGCGTTTGAAAAAGCGCTACGCCCTAGGAATTCTCTCTTCTGATTGCATCTCATCATCCGCGTATGGCTCTGAACAGATTTTAGTTGCGCTACTTCCTGCATTTGGTTTAGCGGCCTTTACATTATTGATGCCACTTACTTTCGTCGTACTCTTGATTTTGTTAATCATTACGCTCTCTTACACCAACGTAATTGATGTTTACACCAAAACTGGTGGCGCATACATTGTTTCAAGAGATAACTTTGGCCCGACCGCATCAATTGTGGCTGCAGTTGCATTGATGCTTGATTACATCGTTACCTTGGCAGTTCAAGCTGCAGCTGGCGTACTTGCCATCATCTCCACATTCCCAAACTTAGCTCCATACAAAGTGCAAATGGTTCTTTTCGTGATTGCATTCTTAACTTATGGAAATTTGCGCGGAGTGAAAGAGGCCGGCAAAGCATTTGCAGCGCCAACTTATCTATTTATTGTTGGAATGTATGTTGTGTTCATAGTTGGCTTATATAAATTATTCAATGGGTCTCTTGAGCAGCTATCTACAAATCAAGAAGGTGCGATCAAGATTGGGACGGAACAGGGTCTAATAAGCGCTGCTGCGATATTTATCTTGCTTAGGGCTTTTGCAAATGGTGGTTCATCGCTGACCGGACTTGAAGCGATCTCAGATGGTGTAGCGCTATTCCAGGTACCAGAAGCAAAAAACGCCAAGCGAACACTGATCATTATGTCCACCTTGCTTGGTTCTTTAGTGCTCGGTGTCTCATGGTTTGCTCACAAAATCTATGCGTTGCCATATGAATCTGGCTCTCCAACCGTGATCTCACAGATCGCAAAATCAATTATGGGAGAAGGCCAATTCGGAAACTTCTGGTATTTATATGTGCAGTTTGCCACCACTTTAATTCTCTTTGCAGGCGCGAACACCACATATTCTGCATTCCCACTTCTATGTAACTTCGTTGCAACTGATGGATTCCTGCCGAAATGGTTAACCAAACGTGGCCATCGTTTAGCTTTTTCAAATGGAATTATCTTTTTAGCAGTTGGAGCAGCGATCTTTGTGATAACCACTGGTGCATCGGTTGAGCACCTAGTTGCTTTCTATGCACTTGGCGTATTTACAGGCTTTACGATGGCGGGCTTTGGTATGGCGCGCCACGCTAAGAAGAACCGAACTTCAAATTGGCGTCTCAAATTAATCATTAACGGAATTGCAGGCGGCGTTTCTTTAGCGGTTGTGATTATCTTCTCTATCGTCAAATTTAATCAAGGCGCTTGGATCATCTTGGTCTTGGCGCCAATTTTGGTGATCTCGCTGCTTCGCTTAAACAAGAGATATGTGCAAGAACAAGCAGTACTCTCTTTAGCGCAAGCATCTACACGGGCAACTTCAATCACTAGACATGATGTGACCGTTTTGGTTGATAGCGTTGATTTGGCAACTGTTGGGGCAGTTCGTTACGCCCGAAGCCTAAATCCACATACTTTGAGCGCAGTTCACTTCGTTATTGATGATCGACGTGCCGATGAAATCATGCGCGCTTGGCAGAGTACGCCAGCACTTAGCGATGTTTCACTTGAATTAATTGATTGCCCTGATCGTCGATTAACAAATGCCGCTTTAGATTACGCAATTCGTGCAACAGCAGATGGCGATCACGAGCTAACTCTTTTATTGCCACGTCGTTCATACTCCAGAATTTTGGGCAAGATTCTGCACGATCAAACTGCAGAACAAATCGCTAGCCCAATTTCGCAACTTCCTCGTGTGGTTGCGACGATTATTCCTTTTGATGTTGCCAAGTTATTAGATGAAGGCCCGCTTGATTTGCATGGGGCTCACAAAGAGAAGCCAAAGGTTTCTGCTGCAACAACTGTTGCGACTCCAACGAAACGAATGGTGCCACCTGCAAATCTTGAGCCAGTTAGCCACTACTCTGAAAAAGTAATCAATATCGGCGAAGTTGTATGGCGAAAGCGAGCACATGTTCAAGGACGAGTTACTGCGATTCGTACCTCTCCAACAAATGAGGCTCCCATGCTAGAAGTTGAGATGTGGGATGAAACTGGCGGAATTACTCTGCAATTCTTAGGTAGAAGGTCGCTTGCCGGGCTAGATGTTGGAGCGCAATTGCGCGCTGAAGGAATGGTCGGCGAGATCGATGGATTACTTACGATCCTAAATCCGAATTATGAATTACTTCATTAATTAACGCTTCTTGCGAAAAAAATCCGTCAAAAGCTCTGCGCATTCGGCTTCAAGTACTCCCGAAACTACCTCTGGCTTATAAATCTGCCTTGGGTCTCTAAGTAAATCCCATTGCGATCCAACAGCTCCGGCCTTCTCATCCCATGCGCCAAAGACCAATTTAGAGATCCTCGATTGGGCAATCGCGCCAGCGCACATTGCACATGGCTCTAAGGTAACTACCAAAGTACAAGTATCTAAACGCCAATCCCCAATTGCACTAGCTGCCTTTTGTAAAGCAACGATCTCTGCATGCGCCACAGGGTTTGACATCAATTCGCGTTGATTAACACCAGTTGCAATAACCTCATTATTTTGATTTAAGACTATTGCGCCAACTGGAACATCTCCGCTATCAACCATGCTGGTGCGTGCCAATTGAATGGCTTTCGCCATCGCTTCTTGATAATTCATTAATTAATTTTCTTAAAGTTCTAACAATTCTACAAATTGCTCTGAGAAGCCTAAGCGCTTTGCAATTGCTTCAAGTTGTTCATCTGGAAATAGTTCAGTGTCATCACATAGCGCTTCTAGCTCCATATGGCCCATACCAAGATCAGCAATGATATCCATGTGTCCACCAGGTAGTGGTTCGTCATCAAATTCAGGTGCTGGAAGATCTGATATTTCTAAGAATTCATTTGCAACTTCATAATCAAGTGCACAAGTAACATCACTGATAAACAAGCTGATGTGCTTTCCTAAAACGCGTACCAAAATGAAAAATTCCTCATCAATCGCGATTAGCGCAAGTGCTCCGCCATTAGTTTGATGGCTCTTAAGTTCACTGATGATTGCACCCAAGTTATATGGGTCTGACAAAATCTCTAACTTCCAAGTGTCGGTTTCATGCCAAGCGGCGACCGCGAAATCAACATCTGAGTTCATTGTCACCACCCATTCCCCCGATTGTCAGTGTGGAGCGCCTCTGCCCGCTAGTTTTCCACTATCTGGAAGCAATGGAAAGCCCTGTAAGGTAGGCATTATGAAAGTCCACGTTGCTGACCATCCCTTGATTGCGCATAAATTGACGGTGCTTCGAGACGAAAAAACTGATTCACCCACATTTCGCCATCTGGTAGAGGAATTGGTAACACTTCTTTCGTATGAAGCAACTCGCGAGATCAAAGTAAGCCCAAAGCAAATTAAGACCCCCGTTGCGCCAATGAACGGAGTTGAAATGTCAAAACCAACTCCAGTCGTGGTCCCGATTCTTCGCGCTGGTTTAGGAATGCTTGAAGGCATGACCAAATTAATGCCAAATGCAGAGATTGGCTTTCTGGGCATGGTTCGTGATGAAACGACATTAAAGGCATCGACATATGCAAATCGTCTGCCAAAAGATTTAAAGGGAAGACAGTGCTTCATTCTGGATCCAATGTTGGCAACTGGCGGCACCTTAATTGCAGCTATTCAATATTTATTGGACTTGGGTGCAACTGAGATTATTGCTATCTGCATCATTGCAGCTCCTGAAGGAATTAAAGCTGTAGAAGATGCATTTCCAAATACCAATGTTCATTTGGTTACTGGCGCAGTTGATGAGAAATTAAACGAGCACGGTTACATCGTCCCTGGTCTTGGCGATGCTGGAGATCGACTTTACGGAGTGGTTTGATGAGTTCAACTAGTCCTGGTTACGGAATAACAATCCGTGTAGAAGGTGCTCCAGAACGCCAACCAGTTGCGCAAGCAACTACCGCAATCACAAATGCTGGCGCAACAATTACCGCACTTGACGTCACTGAATCTAATCTTGAATTAGTGGTAGTCGACATAACATGCGACACCATAGATGTAAATCATGCGAAGGACATTTGTGATGCGATCGAGAAATTCCCTGGCTTAAAAGTTCGGAAAGTAAGTGATCGCACTTTTCTGCTTCATCTGGGTGGAAAAATCGAAGTTACACCTAAAGTTCCCCTAAAAACTCGTGATGATCTATCTCGTGCTTACACCCCAGGTGTAGCCCGAATCAGCCAAGCGATCGCAGCAGATCCTGCCGATGCTAGGCGATTAACTATTAAGCGAAATACCGTTGCGGTTGTAACTGATGGATCTGCAGTGCTTGGTCTTGGAAATATCGGACCTGCTGCAGCGCTTCCGGTAATGGAAGGTAAAGCTGCGCTCTTTAAAAGATTTGCTGATGTCGATGCCTGGCCTGTTTGTATCGATAGCCAAGATGTAGATGAAATTGTGCGCACCGTGCAATTGATCGCACCGGTATATGGTGGGATCAATTTAGAAGATATCTCTGCGCCACGTTGTTTTGAGGTCGAAGCAAAGCTTCGTGAGTTACTTGATATACCAGTTTTTCATGATGATCAACACGGAACTGCAATCGTGGTACTTGCAGCTCTCAAGAATGCCTTGAAGTTGGTACGAAAAGATTTGAAGAGTGTAAAGATTGTTATCAGTGGAGCAGGTGCAGCAGGCACTGCCATTGCAAAACTATTAGCAGTTAGTGGCGCTGAAAATGTTCTGGCGTTTCATCGTGAGGGAATCGCAGAAATTGATGGGATTGATAATCATGGATTCCGTGGATCATTAATCGAGGCCTTGAAAGGTGCCGATGTATTTATTGGTGTAAGTGCTGCAAATATCTTAAAAGAGGAAGATATCAAGCAGATGGCAATCAATTCGGTGGTCTTTGCGCTAGCAAATCCGGATCCTGAGATTGATCCGATGATTGCTCGGAAATATGCGGCAGTTGTCGCAACTGGTCGAAGCGACCAACCTAACCAAATCAATAATGTTCTGGCATTTCCCGGAATCTTCCGCGGATTATTGGATGCTAACGCACATAAAATCACCGATGAATTACTAGTAGCTGCGGCAGAGGCAATTGCAAGTTGTGTTGCCCAAGAACAATTAAACGCTAACTTCATAATCCCGAGCGTCTTTGATCCAACAGTGGCCAAGAAAGTAGCGTTGGCAGTTAAGGAAGCTGCCAAATAATGTTACAAGCATCGTTTGACGAACAGTTAGCGACTCTTGCACCCCTACTTTTCTATTTGATTGCCTTCATCATTATCTTTGTAGAAACTGGAATCCTTCTAGGATTCTTTCTACCGGGAGATTCACTTCTATTTAGCGCTGGCTTAGTTGCAGCAAGCAACGATTCAATTGATATCTCACTGCTATGCCTGGTGGTTTTCTTGGCTGCATTCATCGGCGATCAAACTGGATATGTAATAGGTAGAAAACTTGGCCGACCGTATCTAGAACGTAAAAACTCACCGAAGATACAAAAAATGATCGTGCGTGCGGAACAATTTTATGAGCGCTCAGGTTGGTGGGCAGTCGTTGCAGCCAGATATTTTCCTTGGATACGTACCTTTGTTCCACCCATTGCTGGTGCTGCCAAGATGCGGTACTACTCATTCTTAAGTGCAAATGCAGTTGGCGCTTTATTATGGGGAGTGTTGATTACCTCAGCTGGGTACTACTCTGCAAATATTCCTTGGGTAAAGAGTTCTAGCTATGCAATTGCTGCGTTCTTTATTAGCGCTTCAATCATCTCTTCTGTTGTTGGCTACTTACGCCACCGACGATAACCCCAATAAACGAAAGTACGATTCCGGTAACTAACCAGATACTTACTTGCACGCCATGAATAGGTGCAATTAAATCAATGAGAAGCGCTCCAACAAGATTGCCTCCAACACTTAACAATGTCGATGCAAGTACGCCCAGTTGTTGGACAATCGTTGCAGAGTAAGCAATATAAATAACTCCTAGCACTCCCCCGGTGTAAATCCACCAGGGCGTTGCTGGTAATGGTTCAAAGTCATATCGATCCATTGGAATCAAAACAGCAGTCAAAATCAGAAGGAATGATGTGCCCATCACGAAATTCAAAAGTGAAGTTGTCCAATGTTGACCAGAATAAATATTTATCTTGCCATTTAAAGCTCGCTGAATTCCGACTATCCCACCTGCTAATCCCGCAAGTGCTACTGGAAGCAGTGAAAGATCATCTGCTTCTACGCGATCCCAAACGGAGACCAAGACTGCAATTACAGTTATTAGCGAGGCCAGAACTCTTCTAATAGTTATGTGTTGTCGGGCTCCACCCGATAGGCCATAAGCATCAACTATTAAAGAAGAGGCTGTTTGACCTGCAATTGAAGCGACCGAATAGATTGCTACCCCGATAATTGGCACCGTGTTTGTTTGAATTGCAACGAAGGTGCCGCCTAGCATTCCTGCGAATAGATTCCAGCGTGGCAATTGTCCGCCTACTACTGCGCTTTTAATTCCGAGCAAACCTTGTTTCATCCCGTGATGGGTGATCGCGAAGATCGCAATTACAATCAAGCCAGATCCAAAAGATACTGTGGCAGCTTGGATTGGATTACCTAATAATTTTGATAGTTCACCATTTGCACGGGCTTGAAAGGCAATCAACATTGCTGTGCCAAAGGCAATTAAATCCAGACGCATCGCGAGATTATCTCAGCCTTCTAGTTGCAAAGTGAGATTTAGCCATTCATCTTCCAGTTCTGAACGCTTTATTTTTGCTTTCTCCAAATTTGCGGTGGCTTCAATCAGTTTCTCCGCATCAAAAGCAACTGATTCTTGAATCTGAACTAAATTCAAAATTTCGTTATCTAGTTTCTCCATCTGTCTCTCAACTCTTACTAGATCTTTCTTTAATTGACGCTCTTCGGCAGCGCTAGAGACTTTCTTATCTGAGCTCTCTTTCGGAATTGAATTAGCGATTTGTTGAGAACGCAACTCAAGATATTGATCTATCCCTCTTGGTAAGTCGGTGAGTTTCCCATCGCCCAATAAACCAACAATCCGATCGCAAGTACGCTCTAAGAAATAGCGGTCATGCGAGATCACCAGCAAGGTACCTGCAAAACTATCCAGTAAATCCTCTAGCTCGGTTAAAATTTCAATATCAAAATCATTTGTTGGTTCATCGAGCATCAATACATTTGGGCTATCCATTAGCAATCTAGTTAATTGCAATCTTCGCTTTTCGCCGCCAGAGAGATCCCCAACTGGGGTCCATTGAGATTCGCGATCAAATCCCAATCGTTCGCAAAGTTGCGATGCTGAAAGCTCTCTACCTCCGCCAAGTTCAACTCTGGTCGCTACACGTTCTACCGCTTCAAGTAATCGCCAAGTTGGATTTAGCTCTGCTAAATGCTGAGAAAGCATCGCGGTTTTTACGGTCACGCCTTTTACTAATTTGCCTGCAGTTGGAAAGTGTTCGCCTGCCAGAGTTCGCATCAAAGTGGTTTTGCCAGCGCCATTTACGCCAACTATTCCAATACGTTCACCAGGACCGATATTCCAATAAAGATCATCTATCAATATATTTTCGCCAGCACGTATTTGAAGATGTTGGCACTCGAAAACTGTGTTTCCCAATCGATTCTGACTGAATTTCAAGAGTTCGGTGTTGTCTCTGGGAGGTGGCTCTGCAGAGATTAATTCATTTGCCGCATCTACTCTGAATTTTGGTTTAGTTGTTCTAGCTGGCGCACCTCTTCGAAGCCAAGCCAACTCTTTCCGCAATAAATTGTTTCGTCTAGAGTCCATAGCTGCTTGTTGTCTTGCGCGCTCGGCTTTGGAAAGTACATAAGCTGAATATCCGCCATCGTATTCCTCAAGATTTCCACCAACTACTTCCCAAGTTCGATCAGTAACCTCATCTAAGAACCAACGATCATGAGTCACAACTACCACAGCAAGGTTCTTTCGATTCTTCAAATGTTCCGCAAGCCATGCAACGCCTTCAACATCTAAGTGATTTGTTGGTTCGTCTAGCAAAATCAAATCAAGATCTTCGATCAATAGTTTTGCCAAGCCGACACGTCTACGTTCTCCGCCAGATAAAGATGCAAAACCTCGCGTAAATAGCTCTTCTTGGTAACCACCAAAGAGCCCAGTAAAAATTGATCGAATACCTGCATCGCGGGCCCATTCATGAGTTGCTTTATTACCAAGCACTACATCTCTTACAGTGGCACCTTTTGGTGCATTATCAATTTGAGCAAGAATCCCAACATTTGTTCCACCGCTTCTTGTTACCCGTCCAGAATCAGGAGTTTCAACGCCTGCAATTATTTTCATCAAGGTCGATTTGCCGGCACCGTTGCGTCCTACAATTCCAATTCGATCTCCTTGGGCGACGCCGATACTTACCTCACGCAAAAGCTCCTTAATATCAAAAGCTTTGCTTACAGTTTCTAGGTTTACCAGGTTCCGTGCCATAGCGCTCTAAGAGTAGGCTCTCGCTCCATGGAAGTCACAAAACGTGAATACGCGCTGGCGCTAGATGCCAACGATCCACTTGCCAAATACCGTGATTTATTTGTTAATAATGATCCGACGCAATGCTATTTAGATGGAAACTCTCTTGGACGATTACCAAAAGCAACCATCGAAGCTGTAAATAGCTTTATGGTGAATGAATGGGGTCAAGAGGTGGTCGCAGGCTGGTCTCGTTGGATTGATGAAGCGCAAACTGTTGGTGATTTGCTTGGTAGGGCAGCACTTGGCGCTGGGCCCGGACAAGTATTGGTCTGTGACACCACATCCATAAATTTTTATCAATTGGCGCTTGCAGCGATTCAGGCGCGGCCAGATCGCAAAACCATCATCGTGGATGCAGCTAACTTTCCAACTGACCGTTACATCTTGCAAGGTATTGCCCGACAGTTTGGATTAAAGCTAATCACAATTGATAACGAACCTGGCGATACTGCGCACGAACGCATCACCCCTGAGATTTTAGAAAAATACCTAAATGACGATGTTGCACTGGTGACTTTGCAGGTAATTCAATATCGATCTGGCGCCAGAACTCCAATTAAGGAAATCACCGATTTAGTTAGAAAATTTGGCGCGTTGATGTTATGGGATGCAAGCCATGCAGTTGGTGCGATCGAAATGGATTTCGATGCAAATGGGGTAGACCTTGCCGTCGGATGTACGTATAAATATGGAAACTCTGGCCCTGGCTCCCCTGCTTGGATGTATGTAAATAAGAGAATTCAAAAAGAGTTGCAAGTTCCGATACAAGGTTGGTTTGCTCAAGCAGATCAATTTGAGATGGGAGCAAACTTCGAACGTGACCTCGCATCAATGCGTGGTTTTCAAATTGCTAGCCCAGGATTGATGGCCATACGTTGCGTGAAAACTTCTTTTGAAATTATCGAAAGCGCATCCATCAAGACGATCGATGAAAAGTGCGCTAAAGGCACTGAAATGATGATTGCTCTTTATGACGCCTGGTTAGCTCCATTGGGATTTACTTTAAACACTTCCAGAGTTGCATCCGAGCGTGGTGGACATATCTCTTTGATCCACCCCGATGCCAAAGAGATCGCCATCGCCATGCGCACTTTAATAAATGTGATTCCAGATTATCGAGTCCCGAATTCAATTCGATTGGCGATTAGCCCACTACCTACCTCTTATACGGAAGTTTGGGATGGGTTCGATCGACTCAGAGATCTAGTTGCAAACAAGAAATATCTCGGCGTAGGAGATGGAGGATCTCGCGTCACATGAGTGAAAATTACGAATCAGCACTTACTTACAACAGCTATCTAGCGGTTGATGAATTGTTAAATCTTCAAAGGCCGCTCTCTGCAGGCCCCGAGCATGATGAATTACTTTTCATAATCATTCATCAAACCTATGAGTTATGGTTTAAACAATTAATTCATGAATTTCAAGAAGCTCAAAGAGCTTTGGAAGCAAATCAAACTCATCCTGCACTAGCGGTTCTAGGCCGTATTCGTACCATCATGAAGACTTGTGTAAGCCAAGTGGATATTTTAGAGACGATGACTCCACTGCAGTTTCTCTCCTTCAGAAACTACCTAGCTGCTTCCAGCGGTTTTCAATCTGCACAATTTAGAAAGGTTGAAGCGATTCTCGGTCGTAGAGATGAGAATTTTGCAAGTCATTTACCGCCTGAAACTCGTTTAGAAATAGCGGAACTCCTAGGCGAAAGATCACTCTGGGATTCTGTGATGGTTTATCTTTCAAAACGTGGCGCTGCTATACCAACCGAAGTGCTTAAACGAAATTTCCGTGAACATTACAAACCTAATGTATTAGTGCAAGAAGCTCTCATAAAGGTGCACCGAGAAGATCCTGAAGCTGCGATGGTTTGTGAACGATTAGTAGATATAGATGAAGGTCTACAAGAATGGCGATATCGTCACGTGAAAATGGTAGAACGCACAATCGGTTCAAAGAGCGGCACCGGTGGATCAAGTGGCGTTAAATATCTTGCTAGCACTCTCTTCAACCCGGTATTCCCAGATTTGTGGGAGATTAGATCAAGCCTTTAATCACTACTTCTGAAAGGCTCTTTCGATTAGATGGCGCTTTTTCGCGATCAGCCATCTGTTCTGGAAGTTTTTCAACATCTCCTTGTTTGCCAATTGCAACCACTACGACTGGATCTAATGTAGTTAGATCAAAAGTCTTACAGATTGCATCATGGCTAAAACCTGTCATTTGATGAGTTACGTAACCTAAATGATGGGCTTCAAAAGATGCTTGAGAGACCGAGAGTCCGACGTCATATTGATA
>CAZYJU010000012.1:12548-13900 GCA_964647945.1 uncultured Actinomycetes bacterium
CGAAATAATAAAATAAGTTTATTGGATGGTTAAACCCGGTTATTGGACATGTTATTCCCGCATGAAATATAAGGGAACTTGCCTTTAAATTTTAAACTGCTAACCTTTTCTACAGAACGAGAACTCAGGAAAAGGAGAGTACAACTCAATCTCTGGTCCAAATCGACCTTGACAATTGTATGTACTAATCAAATCATGCAGACCCGCGCTAACCACGCACAAACATTTAGACACACTCCAACTTCATTTAAGCCGCTCAACGAAGCAAGACTGACTGCCCTGCTAGATCAAGAATGGGCGCGCTACAAAACAACAACCAGCAAATCAGGTTTAGAGAATGAAGTAGCAAAAAAAGTCCTACCGCTTGGTGCAACTAGCTCTTTTCAATACTGGGAGCCTTATCCAATCTCAATCGTCTCAGCTAATGGCGCATGGATGACTGATGTTGATGGACGCCAATTACTTGATCTTTCAATGGGATTTGGCGCAATGTTGGCCGGCCACTTAAACCCGGATGTAATTCGTGAACTTCAAACTTCACTAGAAATTGGCACACTATTTGTAACTCCTTCGCCAATCTCAACAGATGCCGCGGAGCGAATCTGTAAGCGTTTTGGATTGGATCTAGTTCGCTTCACCAACTCTGGCACCGAAGCCACAATGTATGCAGTCAGAACTGCTCGTGCTTATACAGGCCGTAACGGGATCATGAAAATCGAAGGTGGCTACCACGGTAGTTATGACCCGTTGATGGTCTCAAGTAAGCCTTCAGTTAAAGAAGCTGGCGATGAAAATCTTCCAAATTCAGTTGTGCCTTATGGCGCAGTTGCTGGCGATGTATGGGTAGTGCCGTACAACAACGCAGAGGCGGTCGAAGAGATTTTCAAGAAACATGCAAACGAAATCGCATGTTTAATTATGGAGCCAGTTCTAGAAAATATTGGAATTGTTCTACCTGATGCGGGTTATCTAGAGAAGATCCGAGAACTTTGCACCGAATACAACGTCGTTTTAATTTTCGACGAAGTTAAAACTGGCTTAACAGCTGGCCCTCAAGGAGCATCTGAAAGACTTGGGGTAAATCCAGATTTAATCTGCCTTGCAAAATCTATTGGTGGAGGTATTCCACTTGCAGCATTTGGTGGCGATTATCGCTTCATGGAGACTGTTGTTGATGGCCGGATGGCACATTTCGGAACTTTCAACGGAAATCCATTAGCAATGGCTGGTGTACGTGCTATCGACAAGATCTGTACACCAGAAGCTTTAGCTAAAGCGGAGAACTTCAACGATCAAGCTCTGCTTCGAATCACTGATGTAATCAATGAATTTGAATTACCAGCACACACTGT
>CAZYJU010000012.1:14000-15445 GCA_964647945.1 uncultured Actinomycetes bacterium
CGTTCATAGCATTTCAATTTCCACATATATCTAGTCAAGTTATAGACTCATTTATATGTCTGAAGAGTTGATTGTTGCTCGTGGCTTAACCAAAAAATTCGGAGACTTCACTGCAGTCGATGGGATTGATTTCTCGGTATATCGCGGAGAATCTTTTGGTTTACTCGGCCCAAATGGCGCAGGTAAATCCACCACCATGCGCATTATTGGCGCTACCTCACAACGCACTAGTGGTGAGATCACGATTCTTGGAAAAGATCCGGAGAAGTTTGGCCCACAGATCAGAGCGCACTTAGGTGTAGTACCCCAAAAAGATAATCTAGACGATCAGCTCACGGTCACTGAAAACTTATATATCTACGGACGTTACTTTGGTTTATCCAAGAAGTTTGTAAAGGGAAAGATTGACGAACTACTGGAATTTGCACAACTTGAAGAGAAGCGAAGTGCAAAGGTAGATAGCCTCTCAGGCGGAATGAAACGTAGATTAACAATCGCAAGAGCTTTGATTTCAGAGCCCGATATTTTGATGCTGGATGAGCCCACTACGGGTTTAGATCCCCAAGCTCGCCACATCTTATGGGACCGCCTATTTAGGCTCAAAGAAAAAGGTGTCACGCTAATAATCACTACGCACTTCATGGATGAAGCTGAGCAATTATGTGAACGCTTGATCGTGATGGATCGCGGAAAAATTATGGCCGAAGGATCTCCCGCCGAATTAATCAAACAATTCTCTTCAAAAGAAGTTCTCGAACTTCGTTTTGGCTCAGAAAACAATCAAGTAATTGCAGAACAACTACACGATAAGTGCGAGCGCATTGAGGTGCTTCCTGATCGAATCCTGCTATATGCGGAGGATGCTGAACATACTCTTGAGGAAATCGTGCGCGCAGGGATGCATCCACGGACTTCTTTGGTTCGTAGATCCTCGCTAGAGGACGTCTTTCTCCGACTAACTGGAAGATCGCTAATCGAATGATGCGTAAAGTCGCCGACCGTGGCTCATGGTATGTTTTTGAGGCAAGGCTTCTCAACATGCGTAAATTCGCATTTGAAATCATCTTTGCCTCAATCGCAAATCCAGTGCTCTACTTATTAGCAATTGGAGTCGGCGTCGGAAGCTTGGTTAATCAGAACTCTGGTGGCATCGATGGAGTTGAATATTTAGTATTTCTCGCGCCCGCGTTACTTGCTAACGCTGCTATTCAAGGCTCTATGGACGAAACTATCTTCCCAACTCTTGCTGGTTTCCTTTGGAATAAAGGTTTTTACGGAATAAATTCCACGCCGCTTGGTGGTCGTCAAATCGCTTTTGGAGTATTTCAAGCAGCGATGCTTCGCAATATTTTTACCGTGATTTTCTATTACATAGTTATGGCGGCTTTCGGTGTTTTGAAAGCGCCTCATGCGTGGCTAGCAATTCCATCTGGAATTTTGGCTGG
>CAZYJU010000013.1:0-2065 GCA_964647945.1 uncultured Actinomycetes bacterium
AAGGGAATTTTGGTGATCGGACATGATGGATTGGATGTAACTGAATTTGCCAAGGAGTTAGCGGTCCCAGTTATCGCTGAGAATCCGTTGGCGTATCCCAATGCGATTACTCATGCCTCGTTGTTTTCTAGCCAATTAGAAATCGATTGGGCGGTTGTGGTTGGTCGAACCACATTATCTAGAAGCACTAACAATTTGATTGGCAAAGCAAAAGATAGCTACGTGATTGATCCGCGAGCTAAGCGCATCGATCCAAAACGTCATGCCACAAAGATTTTTGAAAGTGTTCCCAAGATAGAAGGCAGTGCAGAGCGCTGGAAGATTGAGTCGAACTTAATCAAGCTCGATTCATGGAGTGAGCCTGCAGTTGCACAGACCATCGCAGAATCCTTACCTAATGGAGCGAATTTGTATGTCGCTTCATCTCGTCCAGTTAGAGATTTAGAAGCTTTTGCAGCTCCACGTTCTGGTATCAAAGTTTTCGCTAATCGTGGACTTGCAGGAATCGATGGAAATATCTCAACTGCGTTAGGAATTGCCGCAAAATCAGAGAACACCTTCGCGGTCCTTGGAGATTTAGCTTTTCTTCACGATCTGACTGCTCTAGTAAATCAAGAACCGATCAATTTGAAGTTGCTCGTGATTGATAATAATGGTGGTGGAATTTTCTCGACTTTACCCCAGGCAGGTGTCGATGGCTTTGAGAAGATATTTGGCACTTCACATGGCCATGATTTAGCGGCTATTGCTCGGGCATTTAAAGTCAAAACTACAGAGATTTCGGATTTAAATGGATTGAAATCCTTCTTGAATTCAGCAACTGGATTTGAAATTGCGATTTTAAAGATGCCAGATCGCGAAAGTAATGCGCAATTGATTAAAAAGTTAGCCAAATTGGCGCAGGAAAGTTTTAGCGTAACGCGTTAATTATTGGTAAGAATTTAGCTTGGCTCTCTGCGACTTCATGTTCGGCATCTGAACCAGCCACGATGCCACAGCCTGCATAAGCATGAATTTCAGCGCCTGAGATGTAACCGCATCGAAGCGCAATCCCTTGTTCTCCATCACCTTTGGCATCGATCCAACCAATCGGCCCTGCATATCTTCGGCGATTAATTCCTTCTAACTCTTTAATCAATTTTGCAGCACCTGCAGTAGGAGTGCCACATACAGCAGCAGATGGATGAAGTTTCTGTAGCAAAGTGAAGATATCGGTAACTTTATGGCCCTCTTTGATAGCGCCGGTTACATCTGTCGCCAAATGCATCACGTTGGATAGGTGGAGCACAAAAGGCGCTTCTGGCACATTGGTAGATTTGCAAAAAGGTTCTAGCGCATCAGCTACGGATCTAACTGCATACTCATGTTCTTCGAGATCCTTAGATGATCTAGCCAGAGATGCCGCTAGGGCAAGATCTTTATTGTCATCCCCAGTTTTACTGATGGTGCCAGCCAATACTCTCGATACCACCATCGAATTATTAAGACGCACTAAAAGTTCTGGGGTAGCACCAACTAAACCATCGTTCGAGTAAACCCAGGTACCGGGATACTCTTTTGTAAGATTACGAAGAACAATTCGGATATCGATTGGTGCATCAGACTTTGCAATCAGTTCTCGAGCCAAAACCACTTTATCTAAAGAATCACTTTGAATAACTTTCACTGCCTGATTTACTTTTGATTTCCAAGTATCAACATCACTATCTAGCCAAGTAACTTTGGGAAGATCTCCAAGTGAGCTCTGTTCTGCCAATTTGGGCTGAGGAGAAGCACCAATCCAGGTGATCCAATTTGATTGATTTCGCACCCCCACAATTACCTGCGGAATTATCAATACAGACTCTTCATCTTCATCAAAGGAGAAAGAGGTAAAGAGAATCGGCCCGGTACCGGGTCCATGTAAGTCATTTTCAATTTCAAAGTTATCTAATTGCTGGTGCCACCATTGGCGAGCATCTTCAAAACGCTTTGGACCTTTGACCTTTGTGGATGCAAAGACCCCCCAGCCAACTAGCCCTTCACCGTTTCGAACCCAGGCAATCGGAGCCTTGGAATCAGGCAG
>CAZYJU010000013.1:2165-3267 GCA_964647945.1 uncultured Actinomycetes bacterium
AATAAGGCAGAATAAGCACTATGTCCCGCGCAAATATGGATAAGAATCCCGATGAAGTTGCGGCAATGTTTGATGGCGTTGCCAAACGCTATGACTTAGTTAACGATTTATTGAGTTTGGGCCAGACCAAATTTTGGCGTAAGAAAACTACAGAGATAATTGATCCGAAACCTGGGATGGAGATTTTAGATTTAGCAGCTGGTACTGGTTCATCATCAGTCCCACTTGCAAAAGCTGGTGCAAAAGTTATCCCCGCTGATTTTTCGGAAGGAATGTTGGATGCCGGCAGAGCGCGTCATCCATATCTTCCATTTACAAAAGCAGATGCGCTAAATCTTCCATTTAAAGAGAATCAATTTGATTTAGTTACGATCTCATTTGGTTTACGTAACACAGTTGATTTCGATAAAGCTTTAAAGGAGATGTTACGAGTTACCAAACCTGGTGGTCGCTTAGTAGTCTGCGAATTTAGCCAACCAACCTGGAAGCCATTTAGATCGCTGTACATGAATTACCTCATGAAAGCGTTGCCAAAATTGGCGAAATTCACCAGCTCTAATCCAGAGGCTTACCAGTATTTGGCGGAATCCATCCGAGCCTGGCCCAATCAGCCAGCGCTAGCGGCTCATATTGAGGCGGCAGGGTGGAAAGAGGCGAAATGGCGCAACCTCACCTTCGGAATTGTTTCAGTTCACAGCGCAAAATCTCCTCTTTAATTTCGTCTAACCAATTCTCACGCTTAGGATTACAGGGTGAATCCATACGTACCGATCCTGGTCATCGGCGCACTGGGATTGGGCTTTGCGGTCTTCTCCGTTGGTGTTGCAGCAATTACGGGTCCAAAGCGTTACAACCGCGCAAAGTTAGATCCATACGAATGCGGAGTCGAACCATCGCCTCAAGCAGCCGAAGGCGGACGATTCCCAGTTAAGTATTTCTTAACTGCAATGCTATTTATTATCTTTGATATTGAAATGGTCTTCCTTTATCCATGGGCTGTGACCTTTGATCAATTGGGCTTATTCGGTTTGGTGGAGATGGTTATCTTTATCGGAACTGTGTTCGTCGCATTTACATATGTGTGGCGCCGCGGTGGCCTTGA
>CAZYJU010000013.1:3367-14240 GCA_964647945.1 uncultured Actinomycetes bacterium
ATTAAGTAAAGAAATTACAGAGAACGAATTGGGGATGCTGTGGGTCTAGAAGAGAAGATACCGTCTGGCTTTTTGCTGACCACTGTAGAAAAACTTGCCGATTACATGCGCAAGTCTTCAGTTTGGCCAGCCACATTTGGCCTCGCATGCTGTGCAATTGAAATGATGGCAGTTGGATCAGCTGCAAAGTACGACATCTCTCGTTTTGGTATGGAGCGCTTCTCAGCAACTCCTCGCCAAGCTGACTTGATGATTGTTGCCGGACGTCTTTCAAACAAGATGGCGCCAGTGCTTCGCCAAATTTATGATCAAATGCCAAATCCAAAATGGGTTATCGCAATGGGTGCATGTGCATCTTCAGGAGGCATGTTTAACAATTATGCGATTGTCCAAGGTGTAGATCACGTCGTTCCAGTTGATATCTATCTACCTGGTTGTCCGCCACGTCCTGAGATGTTGCTAGATGCGATCTTGAAATTGCACGAGAAGATCGGCGAAGGAAAATTAGGCGTAAATCGCGAACAGGTAATCAGAGAAGTTGAAGCAGCTGCGCTCGCGGCAATTCCAACTCATGCTCAGAAAGGCTTGCTGGCATGAGCGATCAACGCGGCGCTTTTGGTGTTTCTGGCACTGGAGATACTTCAGGTTACGGTGGACTTGAGCGAGTTCAAGTAAATCCAGGTTCTACCGAAAGACCTTACGGTGGTTACTTTGATCAAGTTGCTGATGATCTAGAGCGCGCCTATCCAGAATTTTCAGAGGCAATTGAAAAAGTAGTTGTCGATCGCGGTGAATTAACCCTGCATATCAAACGCGAAAAATTAGTTGATGTCGCAAAAGTACTTCGTGATAAATTGTTATTTGAAATGTGCATGGGTGTAAATGGTGTTCATTACCCAAATCAAACTGGCGGCGAATTACATGCGATCTATCCATTGCTTTCAATTACTCACAATCGTCGAATTCGATTAGAGGTAAGTTGCCCAGATTCAGATCCACACATTCCTTCCTTAGTAGAAGTTTGGGCTGGCAATAATTGGCACGAACGCGAAACTTATGACATGTTCGGAATAATCTTTGATGGACATCCTGCGTTGACTCGCATTTTGATGCCAGATGATTGGCAAGGACATCCACAGCGTAAGGACTATGCGCTAAACGGAATCTCTGTCGAATATAAGGGTGCGACCACTCCAGCGCCAGATAATCGGAGGGCGTACAAGTGACAACATTTGATCCTAAATTTGATCCATACGCTTCTTCACGCGAAACCACCGAAGGAACTGTCTATTCAGTAACTGGCGGCGACTGGGATCAACTCTCTGCAGAAATTGGTTCATTGAAAGAAGAGAAGATCGTGGTCAACATGGGGCCACAACATCCTTCTACTCACGGCGTGCTCCGCTTGGTCCTAGAACTAGAGGGCGAAACAGTCTCTGAAGTACGTTGCGGTATTGGTTATCTGCACACCGGTATTGAAAAGAATTCGGAATACCGTACTTGGACTCAAGCAACCACCTTCGTTACCCGTATGGATTATTTGTCACCACTTTTCAACGAAACGGCTTACTGCCTAGGCGTAGAGAAACTCCTAAATATCACCGATCAAATTCCAGAGCGCGCCTCTGTAATTCGCGTTTTAATGATGGAGCTCAATCGAATCTCATCACACATGGTCGCGCTTGGTACCGGAGCGCTCGAACTTGGCGCGATGTCACCGATGTTCTTTGCTTTCCGCGAACGCGAGAAAGTGTTAAGCACCTTTGAAAAAATCTCTGGACTTCGTATGAACATGGCTTATGTTCGTCCTGGCGGAGTGGCGCAAGATATTCCGGAAGGAACAGTCCAACATCTACGCGATTTAGTTAAGGATCTACGAAAGAATTTCAAAGATAACGCAGATCTTTTGATTGGCAATTCAATTTGGATGAAGCGCACCGAAGGAATTGGATATTTGGATCTTGCTGGTTGCACCACTTTAGGTGTTACTGGTCCAGTACTTCGTTCAACTGGTCTTCCATGGGATCTACGTAAAGTACAACCGTATTGCGGATATGAAAATTATGATTTCGATGTCGTCACTGCAGATACCTGCGATGTTTACGGACGTTTCTTAATTCGCATGAACGAGTTAGAGCAATCGCTTCGAATCATCGAACAAGCTTGCGATAAGTTGGATAAGTTAAATGGCGCACCAGTTATGGTTGCAGATAAGAAGATCGCATGGCCAGCCCAACTTTCAATTGGCGCAGATGGAATGGGTAATTCCCTAAACCATATTCGCGAAATCATGGGACATTCGATGGAAGCTTTGATTCATCACTTCAAGTTGGTAACTGAAGGCTTCCGAGTTCCAGCGGGCCAAGCGTATGCAGCGGTCGAATCTCCACGCGGCGAACTTGGCGCATATGTGGTCTCTGATGGCGGAACTCGTCCTTATCGCGTGCACTTTCGCGAACCATCTTTCAATAATTTGCAATCAACTTCGGCGATGTGCGAAGGCTCAATGGTCGCGGACATCATCGGTGCAGTTGCTTCAATCGATCCAGTTATGGGAGGCGTCGATCGCTGATGTTTAACGAACAAGATCTCGCAATTATGGATTCGATAATTTCACGTTATCCACGCAAGCGTTCAGCAATCATGCCACTATTGCATTACGTGCAATCCAAAGCTGGATATGTCACCAATGAAGGTATGGAACTTATTGCACAGAAACTAGAGATTGAAACGGCAGAAGTAACTGCGGTCTCAACTTTCTACACCCAGTATTTGACCCATCCAGCTGGCGAGTATCACATCGGAGTTTGTATCAATACTTTATGTGCAGTCATGGGTGGCGACGCGATCTGGGAGAGCGTTACCGAGCATCTCGGAATTGGCGATCACGAAGTTACAAGTGATGGCAAAGTTTCATTAGAGCGAATTGAATGCAACGCCGCTTGTGATTATGCACCAGTAGTTATGGCCAACTGGGAGTTCTACGACAACATGACGCCGCAGAAGACCAAAGATTTAGTTGATAGCGCACGTGCTGGAAATCCACCTGCACCTACTCGCGGCCCAAAGAAGTTACCAACTTTCAAAGAGAACTCACGCGTGCTTGCAGGTCTTGATGATGGACTTGCAAATGAAGGCGTACAAGCAGGTCCGGCAACTTTACTTGGATTGAAGTTAGCTAAGGAGGGCAAATAATGTTAAAGCCAGTGCTTAGCGCTCATTGGGATGAGCAAGATTCATTTACCATCGAAGGTTACAAACGACATGGTGGTTACGACGGTGCCAAGAAAGCACTTGCAATGGATCCAGATGCGTTGATTCAGTTGGTAAAAGATTCTGGTCTTCGTGGTCGAGGTGGCGCAGGTTTCCCAACCGGTATGAAGTGGGGATTCATCCCACAGAATGATGGAAAAGACCATTACTTAGTTGTTAATGCAGACGAATCAGAACCTGGCACTTGTAAAGATATGCCACTTCTAATGGCTAATCCGCATGTGTTAATCGAAGGCATGATCATCGCCTCATATGCAATTCGCGCAAAGCACGCTTTTGTTTATTTACGCGGTGAAGTTGCACATGTTGCCCGTCGCGTCAATGCTGCAATCCAAGATGCATACAAAGCAGGTTTCCTTGGCAAAGGAATCTTTGGAAGCAATTACGATCTCGAACTAACTTTGCATATCGGAGCTGGTGCATATATTTGCGGTGAAGAGACTGCGCTACTTGATTCATTAGAAGGTTTCCGCGGCCAACCAAGGTTGCGTCCGCCATTTCCAGCTATTGCTGGTCTATATGCGCGTCCAACTGTGGTTAACAACGTCGAATCGATTGCTGCAGTTCCAGCCATCGTGGCAAATGGCGCAGAGTGGTATCAACAATTTGGTACCGAAAAATCAAAGGGCATGACCCTTTATTCGCTCTCTGGACATGTCACAAATCCAGGACAGTTTGAAGCTCCACTCGGAATTACTTTAAGGCAATTGCTTGAGATGTCTGGCGGAATTCGTGCAGGACATAAATTGAAGTTCTGGACTCCAGGTGGATCATCAACTCCGATGTTCACTGATGAGCATTTAGATGTGCCACTTGATTACGAAGGCGTTGGTGCAGCTGGCTCGATGCTCGGAACTAAAGCGCTACAAATTTTTGATGAAACCACTTGCGTAGTGCGCGCAGTGCTTCGTTGGACTGAGTTCTATAAGCACGAATCTTGCGGAAAGTGCACACCTTGCCGTGAAGGTACTTGGTGGTTGGTACAAGTGCTTCGCGATATCGAAAACGGTAAAGGTAGCGAAGCAGATCTAGATAAATTGCTTGATCTCTGTGACAACATCATGGGTCGCTCATTCTGCGCACTTGCAGATGGCGCAGTTAGCCCAATTGCTTCATCTATCAAGTATTTCCGCGATGAATACATCGCTCACGTGACAAATAAGGGTTGCCCATTTGATCCAGTTGCATCCACCTTGTTTGCAACTACTTCAGGAGATCGTGCATGACGACTCAAGCTGAAAGACCTGCAGTAGAAGCGGTCGAAATGATCGCAGTTGTAATCGATGGATTTGAAGTCTCGGTGCCAAAGGGAACTTTGGTAATTCGCGCCGCGGAGAAACTTGGAATTCAGATTCCTCGTTTCTGTGATCATCCATTATTAGATCCGGTTGGCGCATGTCGCCAATGTTTAGTTGATATCGAAATCAATGGTCGTAAATTCCCAAAGCCACAAGCTTCATGCACGATTCCAGTAGAACCTGGCATGATCGTTAATACTCAATTGACTTCGCCGGTTGCTGACAAAGCGCAGCAAGGCATCATGGAGTTCTTGTTGGTTAATCACCCGCTTGATTGCCCAGTTTGCGACAAGGGCGGAGAGTGCCCATTACAGAATCAGGCGATGAGCAATGGCCGCGCTGAGTCTCGCTTTGAAGGTTACAAGCGCACCTTTGAAAAACCGATCAACATCTCATCACAAGTATTACTAGATCGCGAGCGTTGCGTGCTTTGTGCGCGTTGTACTCGATTCGCAGATCAGATCGCTGGCGATCGTTTTATTACATTGAATCATCGCGGCGCACTACAACAAGTCGGAATTTATGAAGAGAAACCATTCGAATCATATTTCTCCGGAAATACCATTCAAATCTGTCCAGTTGGTGCGTTAACTGGAGCGACTTATCGTTTCCGTGCCCGCCCATTTGATTTGGTATCTACGCCATCTGCCTGCGAACACTGTGCATCAGGTTGCGATATGCGCACCGATGTTCGTCGCGGAAAGACTTTGCGACGTCTTGCAGGAGATGACCCAGCAGTAAACGAAGAGTGGAATTGCGATAAAGGTCGTTGGGCTTTCAAGTATGTAACAGCGCAAGATCGCATCACCTCACCATTAATTCGTAATGCAGCCGGAGAATTGGTTCCGGCATCTTGGCCAGAAGCGCTAGCTGCAGCGGCAGCAGGGCTAACTGCAGGTCGCGCCGCAGTACTAGTGGGCGGACGTGCAACCGTTGAAGATGCATACGGTTATGCAAAATTTGCTCGCGTAACTCTTGGCACTAACGATATTGATTTCAGATCTCGAGTATCTACCGACGAAGAGCGCGCATTCATTGCAGCGCATGTAGTCGGCAAAGAGACCACTTATCGCGATATCGATGGCGCAGATCAAGTAGTGCTAGTCGCTTTCGAACCGGAAGAAGAATCACCAATCGTCTTCTTGCGCTTGAATAAAGCAGTTCGTAAGCGCAACTTGAAGATTCATGCGATCGCTTCAAAACTTTCTATCGGCAATGAAAAGTTAAAATCGAATTTCATCTGCGTGGCTCCTGGTTCTGAAGTCGCTGCGCTGGGTGGACTAACTCTTACTGAAAAGTCAGTTGTATTAGTCGGAGAGCGCGCTGCTGAAACCGCTGGATTGCTAAGTGCGATCTCTGGTTTAGCCACACGAAGTGGTGCGAAGTTAGCTTGGATTCCACGTCGTGCCGGTGAGCGCGGTGCGATCGAAGCTGGCGCAATCGGAAATCTATTGCCAGGCGGTCGCCCGGTTTCAGATACTGCAGCGCGCGTTGATATCGCTGCAGCATGGGGAGTTCATGGTTTGCCAGAAACTCGCGGACTTTCAACCGATGAAATTTATGCTGCGGCTGCAAAGGGCGAGATCACTTCGCTCTTGGTCGGAGGCGTCGATCCATTTGATGGTACGAACGCTGATGTCGCGCTAGCTGCGCTTGCTAAATCATTTGTAGTTTCACTTGAGATGCGACCTTCTGCAGTCACCGAACATGCAAATGTGGTGTTACCGGTTGCAGCAGTACCTGAGAAGAGCGGAACTTTCGTAAATTGGGAGGGACGAGGCCGTAGCTTTGATATTGCAATTGAAGATACCTTGCAACGAAGTGATGTTCGAATTTTGTCGATTCTGGCAGATGAGATCGGTAGACCTATCAATATCTCAACAGTTGCAAACGCTGCCAATGAATTTGCATCTATTGGCCACTGGGATGGGGCACGCGCTGAATTTGGCGGAGTTTCAAACACTTCCACCATCACAGTCTCAGGAGATCAAGCAATTCTTACTTCATGGCGCAGACTTCTAGATAGCGGTTCGTTGCAAGATGGCGAAGCAAATCTTGCAGGCACAGCTCGTAAAACTGTCGCCGTAATCTCACCAAAACGCGCCGCTGCAATTGGTGTCGTGGATGGAGATTTAGTAAAGATCTCAAACTCAAAAGGCGCGATTGTGTTGCCAGTTTTAATCGAAGCAATTCACGATGATGCAGTTTGGGCACCTCGTAACTCTGCTGGCTCTGAATTACTTCGAATTCTCGGTGCGGCTTCAAACTCCGTAGTTTCGGTGGTGAAAGCGTGAACACATTGACCAATGCTCAATTGATTGCCAACGATCCAGGTTGGTTGATTGTCGTAAAAGCGGTAATGACCTTTGGAATCTTGGTGGTCTTTACACTTCTTGCAATTTGGTGGGAACGCCGTTTGATTGGATTCATGCAGGAACGCCCAGGACCAAATAGAACTGGTCCTCAAGGTCTCTTGCAATCACTTGCAGATGGCATCAAGTTGGCGCTTAAAGAGGATTTGATTCCAAAAGCTGCCGATAAAGTGGTTTTCATATTGGCGCCAATCATCAGTGCAACTACGTGTTTCATGGCATTTGCGATCATGCCGATGACTAGCGAAGTCACGCTATTTGGTAAAACCACTGCAATGCAGATGACGGATCTTCCAATCGCAGTGCTTTATGTTTTGGCAGTCTCATCTGTAGGTGTCTACGGAATTGTTTTGGCAGGTTGGTCATCTGGCTCGACTTATCCATTGCTTGGTGGATTGCGCTCTAGCGCTCAAGTGATCTCATATGAAATTGCAATGGGTCTTTCATTGGTTGCAGTCTTTATCTACGCAGGTTCGATGTCCACTGGTGAAATCGTGGCTGCACAAGATAAATGGTGGAATGTCGTCGTACTCTTCCCATCGTTTGTGATTTATTTGATTTCGATGATTGGCGAAACTAACCGTGCGCCATTTGATTTAGCGGAAGCCGAAGGCGAATTAGTTGGTGGATTTCATACCGAATATTCATCTTTGAAATTTGCGCTCTTCTTCTTAGGTGAGTACATCAATATTGCAACCGTTTCGGCACTTGCCACCACGCTCTTCTTCGGTGGTTACCGCGCACTGCCAGGTTTGGGCTTTACCGAACAGTGGCTTGGCGGATGGTTTGGCATGGTCTGGTTCTTGGCTAAAGTCGCATTTTTCTTCAATATCTTTGTATGGGTACGCGCAACGCTTCCACGCATTCGTTACGACCAATTCATGAAGTTTGGTTGGAAAGTTTTGATTCCATCTTCACTTGCTTGGATCCTGGTAGTTGCAACTTTACGTGCGCTCTCTGCAAATGGAGCTTCAACTATCGTGACTGCGCTCTTTGCAGGTGCAGTGGTGTTGGCAGTTATGGGCCTTACATCGCTATGGGATCGCGCAAAGCAAGAAGCAAAGATTCATCCAGAGATCGATGTACCAGCACCATCGTTCCCAGTTCCAAAGTTGCCATCTAGTAACGTGTCATCAAATTCGGAGGTTCGTTAATGTCAGAGTTAGAGCCAAAGAAAAATTCTCTGGAGCAAGTTTCTACCGCTCCAGTTGGTGAGGCGAAAGAGGGCAGCCTCTTCGAACAGGCAAAAGGTTTCTGGGTAACGCTGAGAAATATCGGCCGCCCAAAGCTGACTGTCGAATATCCAGAGGTGAAAGCGCCAACTGAAGAGCGTTTTCATGGACGTCACCAATTAAATCGCCATCCTGATGGTTTAGAGAAATGCATTGGCTGCGAGCTCTGTGCATGGGCATGTCCGGCCGATGCCATTTATGTTGAGGGCGCAGACAATTCTGATGCAGAGCGATTCTCGCCAGGTGAGCGTTATGGCAAGGTTTATCAGATCAATTATTTGCGTTGCATTTTCTGTGGGTTATGTATCGAAGCTTGCCCAACTCGCGCATTGACGATGACAAACGAATATGAATTAGCAGATCGCACTCGCGAGAAGTTGATTTTTGAGAAAGAAGATTTGTTAGCACCGCTTCGGGAAGGAATGTTGCAGCCTCCGCATCCGATGTACCCCGGAACCGATGAAGGCGACTATTACCGTGGAAAAGTAAGTAGCGCACATCCATCGCAGGAGGCCAAGTAAGTGAATTTGCTTTTAGAGAACATTGGCACCACTGGCACGCCTGAAGCGATTCAGTTTTATATTTTGGCACCACTTTCAGTGCTAGCTGCGTTAGGAATGTTGCTAGTTAAGAAGGCTGTGCACTCTGCAATCTTGATGGCATTTGTGATGTTGAGTCTGGCTTTCTTCTACATCGCACAGGATGCACCTTTCCTCGGAATCGTACAGATCGTGGTTTACACCGGTGCCGTGATGATGCTCTTCTTATTCATCTTGATGTTGGTTGGCGTTGATACCAAGGAATCATTAGTAGAAACCATTAGAGGTGTTCGACTTGCTGCGATTACTGCATCTTTAGGCGTCGGAATTCTTCTGATGTCTCTGATTGCCAGAGCCACATTTGGATTTAACTTTGTCGGACTAGCTGAAGCAAATGCTGAAGGTAATGTTCAAGGTATCGCGTACAAATTGTTCTCAACCTATGTCTGGGCCTTCGAAGTTGTCTCGGCGTTATTGATTACCGCTGCAGTCGGTGCAATGGTTCTTGCTCATAGCAATCGCGTGACACCAAGAGCAACTCAGCGCGAACTTGCAGTTCGTAGATTCCGCGGTGAGAGCTTGGCAGATAGCGCAGGAAAGGCAGCCCCAGGTGTATTTGCAAGATACAACGGAGTAGATGTGCCAGCGTTACTTCCAGATGGTTCTCCAGCAGTCGAATCAATCAATGAGACTTTGAAGGCGCGTGGCACAGTACGAGATCCACGCGAATATTCCTTGAAAGAGATCTCCAATCCAGAAGGCGAGGAGCGCTAAATGAATCCCGCCAATTATTTATATCTTGCAGCGCTGCTATTTACAATCGGTGCCGTTGGTGTCGTGGTTCGTCGAAATGCGATTGTGGTGTTTATGTGCATCGAGTTGATGTTAAACGCGGCAAATCTAGCTTTCGTAACTTTTGCAAGAATCAATGGAAATCTTGATGGACAAGTAGTCGCTTTCTTTACGATGGTGATTGCAGCTTGCGAAGTAGTTATTGGTCTAGCGATTATCGTGACGATTTATCGCTCTCGTCGATCTGCATCTATCGATGATGCAAGTTTGTTGAAGCGGTGATTCGATGATCGGTTATTTGATTGGCTTACCTTTACTAGGTGCGATAGTTCTTCTATTGGGCGGACGACGTACCGATAAGTGGGGACATCTACTTGCAACCGCCCTTTCTGGTTCCGCATTCGTTTTGGGTTTGAAGCTGTTCATGGACATGGTTGCTCTGCCCACCGAAGAGCGCGCCATGCACCAGAAACTTTTTACTTGGATCAATGTGGGAACTTTCCAAGTTGATGCGGGGTTACTACTAGATCAACTCTCGATCTGCTTCGTGCTCTTGATTACCGGTGTGGGCACATTGATTCACATCTACTCAATTGCGTATATGTCTCATGATTTAGATCGTCGCCGCTTCTTTGCATATCTAAATCTCTTCATTGCATCGATGCTGCTCTTGGTATTAGGAGATTCCTACCTTAATTTGTATGTTGGCTGGGAAGGAGTGGGTCTTGCTTCTTACCTATTGATTGGTTTCTGGAATCAAAAACCAGCTTATGCAACTGCTGCAAAGAAGGCATTTGTCATGAACCGCGTTGGCGATATGGGTCTTTCGTTTGCAATCATGATCGCATTCGTAACTTTCGGTTCGGTCTCATTTGAAGGAATCAAAGAGGCCGCGCCACAGGCATCAACTGCTGCGCTAACTGCGATTGGCATCATGCTTTTGGTGGCAGCCACTGGTAAGTCTGCGCAATTCCCATTGCAGGCATGGCTTGGCGATGCGATGGCTGGTCCAACTCCAGTATCTGCACTTATTCACGCAGCGACCATGGTTACCGCAGGCGTTTACTTGATTACTCGTTCTAATTTCATCTTTGATCTAGCGCCAAATGCACAAGTTGCAGTGGCGGTAATCGGTGCGATCACATTGCTATTTGGTGCAATCGTGGGTACTGCCAAAGATGACATCAAGAAAGCTTTAGCAGCATCAACCATGTCGCAGATTGGTTACATGATTTTAGGTGCTGGCCTTGGTCCAGCTGGATATGCATATGCAATCATGCATCTCTTAACTCACGGATTCTTCAAAGCCGGTATGTTCCTTGGCGCTGGTTCGGTAATGCATGGAATGAACGATGAAGTAAATATGC
>CAZYJU010000014.1:0-1153 GCA_964647945.1 uncultured Actinomycetes bacterium
AAGCAACTCTCCCATGGCGTCGGATTCGACTAGGAAGCCATCGTGGCCAAAGGGCGAACTCAAAATCTCGAGCTTAGATCCGGGAGTTAATTCGGCTAGCTCATGCTGCAGGCGCGGTGGGAAGAGTCGATCGGTGTCGATGGAAACGACCATCACCGGAACTTTGATGGTGGCGAGCGCCGCAGCCACTCCGCCCCGATCTCGTCCGATGTCATGGCTATTCATCGCTTCGCCCAAAATTATGTAGGTATTGGCATCAAATCGTGCCGCCAACTTATCCGCTTGGTGATCAAGGTAGGACTCAACTGCATATCGGCCAGTGTCATCTCCCTGAAGCTCGCGGCCAAATCGCATATCCATTTCAATCTCAGTTCGAAAAGTTAAATGCGCAATACGTCTTGCAATTCCCATCCCGGCAATCGGACCAATCGGTTGTTCGTAGTAATCACCATTATTGAAATTCGGATCTACTTTGATGGCATGTACTTGGGTGTAAACGGTTCCGATTTGATCGCCCGTTGCAACCGCAGAGCTACCGATTGTGCAGATTCCGCCGATTCGCTCTGGAAATTGCACTGCCCATTCAAGTGAACGCATTCCTCCAAGAGATGGCCCGCATGCAAGTACATACTTCTGGATTCCAAGTGCATCCGTGAAAGCAACTTCTGCTGCCACCATGTCTCTGATTGTCAGCGACGGAAATCGTGAACCATAAAACTTTCCATCTGGCGCAATTGATGCAGGCCCCGTTGATCCTTGGCAACCACCAATCACATTCGGGCAAACAACAAAATACTTCTCTGTATCCAGCGGCTTACCTGGCCCGACCATATTTGGCCACCATGCATCAACATCAGACCAACCAGTCCATGCGTGATTTACCAAAATCGCATTATCTTTTGCGCTATTTAGCGTGCCGTAACTTTGATAAGCGATCGTTACATCTGGGACTACTTCACCAGATTCGATAGTTAGATCACCGATTTTTACGAATTTGCGATCACCAGGATCTTCGCCGGCAAGCCACGCACCGGTGACGTTAGAAATAGGCAATTACAACTCCTCGCGCTTATCGATCTTTGATCGATCTGGTCTTCACCCGGAGCACCCCACCCGAGTGTGGAGGGTTGCCGTCCAATTAGCCGGGGCTAAA
>CAZYJU010000014.1:1253-3423 GCA_964647945.1 uncultured Actinomycetes bacterium
AGCGTCGATTTTCCGCTACCAGATGCGCCAATAAAAGTAGTTACAGAGTTGTTCTCTACTTCAAATGAGACTTGGTCTAAAACCACCAAAGAATCAAAACTTTTCCGTAAATTTTCGACCTTTAAAAGGCTCATGCGCGCCCCTGCGCATTCTGAGCTTCAAGACTTCTGCGCAATGTGCGATCAGTAAAACGTGTAAGCGGAATAGTTATACATAGAAAAAGCACCGCTGCCGTTATATAAGGCGTGTAGTTGAAGGTTCGGGAAGTCTCAATTTGGGCTGCGCGAACTGCATCAGTTACACCAAGGATTGAAACCAAGCCAGTGTCTTTGATCAAAGCCACCAAATCATTAAGTAGCGGCGGAGTGACTCTGCGCAAAGCTTGCGGCAAGATCACATGGCGCAAGGTCTGCCAATTATCTAAACCTAAAGTCCTAGCGGCAGCCTTCTGAGAAGGATGGACACTCAAAATTCCGCTTCGAATAACTTCGGCCACATATGCCGAGTAGGTAATCACTACCGCAATTGTTCCAAGCACCAAAACATTAGAAGTGATGCCTCGCAGTTGCAGCGCTGGGATTCCAAAGCCCACTAAGAGAATTACCAGAATCAATGGGATCGATCTGAAGACATCTACATAAGCGGTCGCTAGAAATCTAATCGGAGCTAAAGCCGGTGATCTAGAAGTTCTAATCAACGCGATGCTAAGTGCGATTAAACCAACCAATGTTGATGCGATTACCGTTAAGAAGATATTGGTGGTAAATCCCAAAATTACCTTTGGTAATACCTCTACCCCGTATGCCCAATCGAAGAAGGTATCTCGCGCAGTTTTAAACCCTGGGGCTAGGAAAATTACTAGAGAAAGAGCGAAGAAAACTAATATGCTTGAAACGATCGCAATTAAGCGATTCTTGGTAACTCTATTGGCCCGTTCCTTGCGCCGATTTAATTCGATTTCACTTGGTTGCCAAGCATGAGAAGAGGCGCCCATTTCTGGACGCCTCTTCTTGCTAATCATTGCGCTATCTTACGAGTCGCTAAGAGAGCGTTGGCGCACCTGCTGTTGCACCTAGCCACTGATCGGTAATCGCCTTTAGCTCTCCGCTATCAGTGATTGCCTTAACCGCGGTATTTACGCAGCCAGTGATTGGGCTATCTTTCTTTAACAACAAGCCGAAGCCAGCATCAGCTTCGTCGCTACCTGCAATCTGTCCAACAATCAAACCATTTGGAACTTCGACTGCTGATAAGTAGAAGCCGGTTGGCAAATCAACTACCAAACCATCGATCTGCTTATTCTTAAGAGCGGTAACGCCAGCTGCGTTATCGTTGAAAACTTGCGCCTTTAGACCCAAGATGTTTTCGATTGCATCCAATGAGGTGGTCGCAACTGCTGCACCTAGTTTTGCATCCTTCAATTCAGCGATGCTCTTTGCGGTTGCAATCTTGCTGCCTTTGAAAGAGACGATTACTTGAGTGGACTTGTAATAAGGCTCAGAGAAATCAACCGCCTTCTTGCGATCCTCTGTGATTGAGAATTGCTGCAAGTTGAAGTCGAATGTCTTATCACCTGGTGTAATTGCAGAGTCGAATGTGGTGCGTACCCACTTGACCTTGTCACCTTCATAACCAAGTTGCTTTGCAACTGCTAGAGCAACTGCAGCTTCAAATCCTTGGCCTGACTCTGGCTTATCATCGATTACCCATGGATAGTAGGCAGGTTCTCCAGTTGCGATTGTTAGTACACCATCAGTTACCGTTGCAAGCTTTCCTGGTTCGCAACTGCTAGCTGCTGATTCTGATGATGAACCACATGCAGTAAGCACGGTTGCTAACAAGAAGAGAGGCAGAAACTTAGTAACTGCTTTAAATTTCTTTGTTAATTTCATTAGGGGCCTTTCGGGCGGTAAGTTACCTGCGAAGGCTAGCAACGAGATTTCAAAGACGCCACATGCGAAAGTCTCGCAAATCCAATTATTTACCGCCGCTACTCGCCAAATATGGTCTTGGTGACCCTTGGATGTAGCTCGCTTCGTAATTGCGCAAAACCAGATGGTGGCCAACCGCTACTAAAGACTCGACGAAGCAACCTAGATAATGAATATTCAGGGTCATCTTCAATCGCGCGATCTAAAGCTCGATGCGCCAGAGCGCCATCGCCATTTTC
>CAZYJU010000014.1:3523-5591 GCA_964647945.1 uncultured Actinomycetes bacterium
CATCAATTCACGAATCGGAATGTTAATTGCTGCAACTGCGTCGGCAATCTGTTTTAAAACTGTTTCGCCAGTTTCGCAGCCATCTGGTTCGTAGGCAATTACTAGCGCTGCCTCCGCTTGGTCACGTTGCAAGTGGCTAGCCAATAATGCAAATGTGCCTTCAGGTGGATTGATTGGATAATCAATACGCATCGCCATTTCGAGCGCATCGCTTTTAACGGAAATTAATACCAACGAATTTGTTGGATGATAGCCAATTAGAAATGGCACTGCAGCAAGAAGGTCATGTGGTGTTTTAACTGTTGTCATATGCGAATGTTCAACAATTGAAAAAGGCAATGCATTTATTTACCCACAAACTTAGTACTTGCGCCTACAACTTTTACATCCACTGCACTTACTTGGCGAATCGCACCGGGTATCTCTTTAGTAACTCCAGCGATTGTGAAAGTGCCGCTCCAGATCGTGGCCACAGTTACCAAATAGGTACCCGGCACGGAATATGAATGTGTGATATCGGTAGCCGGATATGGCCTTCCAGGTTTGGACGTTAAGAGAACCGACCCATCACCAAAATTCCAGAGCGACCTTGGTTTCACTTTGATCTTTACCATTTCTCCTAGGATTTTTATATCTTTAGTAAAAGAGGTAGGTAGATCGGTAAAGAAGATAACCGGGACTTTGATTAGCGCTGCGCCTTCTGGTTGATATGCCACTTGAAGAGTTGGAAGTGACTGCAAAATTTTGTCAGCTAGCGTTGGGGTAGTTCGTTTTGGTTTAGGCGTTGAAGTTCTAGGCTTGTAACTTCGGATTCGTGGTGCAGGTTTAATAGCTATTGCAGATTTAGTTGGCTTTATCTTTGGAGTTGAGCTCTTATAGGGAGCATAGGTGGGTTTTGCAGTCCGTGGTTTTGGCGTGACCGTTACGCCATTTCTCTTTCCATCGATAACGATCTTGCCATCTTCGACATATACGTCGATACATGCCTTTGATGTGCAATCTGCCATGGCTGGAGTAGGTGTTACTAAGAAAGTTAAAATGAGTAAGAAAATAAGCATGAATAAAGTAAAGAGAGTTTAAGGTTCACAAGTTTTTGTAATCCACAGATATCTTTAACCCATGGTTTCGCGCGATGGAGATGGCTGGGTTGAATGTCGCTGCGGCGGAAAGCATTGGGGGCTAAATGGCGCCGCTGGACTGCTACTGATTCGCGATCGAAAGATCATGATGCAACATCGCGCACCTTGGGTGCATAACGGTGATACCTGGGGTCTTCCTGGTGGCGCACGAGATTCCCATGAAAGTATCGAGGTCGCCGCGATTCGCGAGAGCGTCGAAGAGACTGGTATCGATCCTGAACATGTGCGACCAATAGAACTTTTCTCCGATGACCATGGAGATTGGCGGTATGACACAGTCATTGCAGTAGCACATGGTGATTTAGATACCGCCACTTGGAATAAAGAGACTCATGACATTGGCTGGTTTGATATTAACGAAATCGAGAAATTGGAACTGCATCCAAGTTTTGCAAAGACTTGGCCGAAATTAAGGCCCCAAGTTTGGAAGATAATCGAGGATTTAGAGAGTTAATCGCAAGACATAAAAGTTAAATTCTGGCCAAACAAGGAAATAAATAACTCCATTGGAGGGCCATGAAAAGAATTAGTAAAGCATCAATAATCGCACTTTTAATCGCACTTATTACGCCATTTGCTGCGCAAGCAAAGACCACGATTACAGGTGGTCCATTTACAAATCTTCCAGCTACTGGGCAGGTGATTACCTTGAAATTAAGTGGCTATCCCACCAATGCCGGTTTTTATCTGCTGCAATGTTTGAGTGATGACGACAATTCCAGACCACGCATTTGTAATCCGAACAATCAGCTTTGGATCTCAAATTCGGTTGGCGCAAATTTTGCACCAAATGCAGATATTCAATTTCGCCCAACCGCAACATTTACATACGGTAGTACCAACGTAGATTGCTTAAAGACCAGATGTGAACTCTTCATGCGCCTTGACCATATGGCCAGCGGAAATCGCACTGAAGATCAATACATCCC
>CAZYJU010000014.1:5691-14152 GCA_964647945.1 uncultured Actinomycetes bacterium
CTTGCCAAGAACAATACTTATCAATCTATGAACCAAACGATTGTATTTAGGATTCGAAAGTAGACGCTAAGCGCTTCAGTGACTCCTTGACTACCAAGGGGTCACTGGTGCGCCAAAGCGGTGGAATCGAATTAAGAAGAATGCTGCCGTAACGTTTATTTACGATTCTTGAATCCAAAATCGCAACTACTCCGCGATCTTCAGTGCTTCTAATCAAGCGGCCCGTGCCTTGCGCTAATAAAAGTGCAGCTCTTGGAAGTGAAACCGACATAAATCCACTGCCCCCAGCCGCATCGATCTCAGCGCTTCGAGCTGACATCACCGGGTCATCGGGTCTTGGAAATGGGATGCGATCAATTGCTACCAACGTACATGCCGATCCAGGTACATCTACACCTTGCCATAGAGTCATCGTTCCAAGGAGCACACTGGTTTCATCACTTGCAAATTTCTCAACTAATGGCGCAACTGCATCACCGCGTTTTTGAGTAATGATTCGAATCGGCAGCTCTGCCAAAACTTTACGCAAATGCGCATCCGCCGCTTCAACACCGCGCCATGAACTAAAGAGCGCCAAAGTTCGCCCACCTGCAGCTTCAATCAATTCACCTAAATGCTCTAAAACTTCCGGAGCGATTCCGTCTCTACCAGGTTCTGGAAGTTGTTTAGGCAGATAGAGCATTCCCTGCTGCGCAAAATCAAATGGCGAACCGACATCTAGCATCTGAACATTTGCTGGATCTATCAAATCTTTTTCGGCCTCTGCACCTGTTTCACTTGCTGTGTTTGCTTCCATTGCTTCGATGGAAGATTCACTGCCATCGAGAAATCCAATCTGCTTGGCCATGGCTTCAAATCCACCACCAACATTTAAAGTCGCACTTGTTGCTATGACCGGGGTCTGACGCAGCATGTTCTTTCGTAAGACATTTGAGACAGAGAGCGGCGCCAAATAGAGAGTCTTGAAAGTTGGTTCATACCAAAGTACTTGGCCTTTACCTAGCTTAAGTAATTTTTGCGCAGTCACGTTAACTTCATTGACTGCACCTTTTACACGAGCGCGCTCTGCAAGTTCAGTAGTATCGATAATGTCATCATCTGCTTGCAAGAATTGCATGATTGCTTGGGCAGTTTCTCGGACTCTGCGAACTGCGCTCTCTAGCTCCTGCGGTAGCGCATCTAATTTACGGTTGGTATCGACCTCTCCTCTAAAAATCTCTGCGTAAGCATCCATCGCATCAGCAAAATCATCAGATGCATGAGTGAAGGCATCGACCAATTTGTTGCTTAAGGCCTTGTACTTTCTAGCCATCGCTGCCGCACGTGCAATTCGAGATGCAGTCAGCTCTTCAGTTACTGCTTGGGTGGTGCGATCCATGAATTCATGCGCTTCATCAAGGACGATTAAATCTCGCTCAGGCAGAATCGGATGTGATTCCACTACTTCCAGCGCAAGCAATGTGTGATTAGAAACGACAATATCTGAATTTAAAGCTTTAGCTTTGGCATTAGCGGCGAAACATTTAGCTCCAAAATTGCAGATATCCGCGCCTACACATTCGCGCCCGCTAACCGAACTTGCAGCCCAAACTCTGCGATCTACCTCTGGCGCTTCATCTCGATCACCAGATACTCCTGGCGTCTCTGCCCAAGCCCGCAGCCTTTGTGCCTCTTTACCCAAACTAGAGATCTCTAAAAGCATCTCTCCATCAGGATCTGGTTCCTCGGAATTTAACTTCTGTAAACAGACGTAATTACCGACACCTTTATAGATTCCGTATTTGATTTCACGGCCGAGTTCCTTCTCAAGTGCAGGCACAATCTTTGGCAGATCTCGTTCGACTAATTGTCGTTGCAATGCCAAAGTAGCAGTTGCAATCAAAGTTCGCTTACCACTTACGATTGCTGGAACTAAATACGCTAATGATTTTCCGGTACCGGTGCCAGCTTGTACCAAAAGATGATGCTGATCGATTATGGAGTTGGCGACTGCTTCTGCCATCTCAATTTGGCCTTGGCGAGGGCTACCATCAATCGCGGTAACGGCGATATCTAGATACTTTTTTACCTCTTTAAGACCCACATGCGGATACTAATATTAAATTGACGTCTAAATTTGATGTGTGCTTAATTCAAATCCACCCAAGTGGTCTTCAAGGCGCTATATGCATCAAGTGCATGAAGTGATTTATCTCTTCCGCTACCAGAATTCTTAAATCCACCAAATGGTGTGATGACATCGCTCATATCGAAGGTATTAATCCATACCGTGCCAGCTCGAAGTTTGCGGGCAAAATTGTGGGCCTTTGAAATATTGCCACTCCATACAGATGCTGCCAATCCATAATTGGTGCCGTTTGCAAGTTCCAGAGCGTGCGCCTCATCTTTAGCAATCTCTGCAACGATCACAGGTCCAAAGATCTCTTCTTGCGCTAATTTCGAGCCATGCTCAACGGAATCAATCAAGGTAGGTTCGAAGTTGCAGTCATTGCCCGAAGGTTTCTTGCCACCAAAGACGAACTTCTCCCCATTTGCTCCGACGATATCTAAATAAGAATTCACGCGATCGCGCTGCTTTAATGAGACCACTGGCCCCATCTGAGTCTGTGGGTCAAGCGGATGGCCACAGCGAAAAGTCTTAACAAATTCATTTAGCTTCTCAAATAAAGCATCTTTAATCTCTGCTTGCACAATCACGCGAGAGCCAGCGTTACAGGTCTGTCCGGAGTTATAGAAAATTCCCCAAGCTATCGTCGATGCTGCGGTATCTAAATCCACCACATCATTTAGGACTACCTGTGGGCTCTTTCCACCGAGTTCCAGAGAAACCTGTTTCATATTTGATTCCGCGGCATACTGCAACATCATCCGGCCAACGCTTGGGCTGCCCGTAAATGCAATTTTGGCGACATCGTTATGTAGCGCAAGCGCCTTACCAGCTTCAGTTCCAAGGCCAGTTACTACGTTGAAAACGCCATTTGGCAAGCCTGCTTCAACTGCCAGCTCAGCAACTCTTAAAGTAGCAAGGGAAGATTCTTCTGATGGTTTTAGAACTACCGAGTTTCCCATGGCAATTGCAGGTGCGAATTTCCAAGATGCAATCACATTTGGATAATTCCAGGGAACAATCGCACCAATCACTCCAAGTGGTTCGCGGGTAATCATCGCAAGTGCGCTCTTAGGCGCTGGTGCAATCTCGTCGTAAGTCTTATCAATAGTCTCTGCATACCATTGAATATTTCTAGCAACTGCTAGCGCGTCATAACCCGAAGTGTCACCAATTGGCTTACCAACTTCTAGGGTTTCAAGTAGAGCTAACTCTTTGTAATTTTGACGAACTAGATCAGCCCAGCGAAGCATGATCTCTTTCTTATCTCGTGGATTTAAGTTTCGCCAAACACCAGAATCAAAAGCGTGCTTTGCAGATTTAACGGCGAGATCAATATCTTCAGATTGAGCTGCTGAAATCGAAGTTAAAACCTTTTGATCAATCGGAGAGATGGCTTCGAAAGTATTGCCACTTAGCGCGTTTACATACTTGCCATCAATAAATAGCTGGTTTCTAAATTTGATCTTGCCGGCAAGTTCGGTCCACTCATTTGTAATCTGCATTTTTTACTCTCCCGCTTTGAGGTCTTAAGTATCTATGACTTGCCTCTAAATGTGACCTTCCAAGTTGCGTAATACGAACCAGATGCGAAAAACTTGCAAAAACCCCAAGAAAAATAGCGGATTTTGGGAATAGTTGAAATTTCAACTATGTTGTAAAGTATGTGACTATGAACCGTATGCCCGCTCTTTATATAGGACATGGAGCTCCGATGCTCCTTGATGATCCTCTATGGACATCACAGCTACGCGATGTTGCCGAGAAACTGCCAAGACCCAAAGCTATTCTGATTGTCTCAGCGCACTGGGAATCAGAGCCGGTAACGCTCTCCGCATCTGAAGCCGCAACTCCACTTGTTTACGACTTCAGCGGCTTTGATCAAAAGTACTATCAGATGACTTACGAAACTCCAGATGCAACTTTCTTGGCTCAACAAGTTGCGGCACTAATGCCTGATACCGAACCGGTCTATCAAGCAAATCGCGGTTTAGATCATGGCGCTTGGGTACCACTTAAAATCATGTATCCGGATGCAGATATTCCGGTACTTCAGATGTCTATGCCAACTTCAAATCCAGAAAAGTTAATGCAATTAGGAAAACGTCTACAAGCGCTACGCGATCAAGGTGTATTGATTATTGGATCAGGTTTCTTGACTCACGGATTACCGTTCTTGCGCGATTGGCGAATTGATGCCGCTGCCCCTGGTTGGTCTAGCGACTTTGATGCCTGGGCCAAAGAAGCACTATCAAATGGCGATGTTGATACATTAAGTAATTTCAAAGAGTTAGCACCTGGCATGCCTTATGCGCACCCAACGGTCGAACACTTCACTCCACTATTTGTGACTTTAGGAGCTGCTGAGAATCCAGAGATTGCGCCTGAAACCTTGATAGAAGGCTATTTCATGGGCCTTTCTAAGCGCTCAATCTTGGTTGCTTAAAAGTATCTCTAGCTCTCTTTTATTCCTAGTGATCTCTTAACGCCAGACATCACAAGCGGATATGCATCTTCAGGCAACATATTTTCAATTATTAAAGAGCTAGCACCGTGTACAGAAGACCAAACTAGAACTTCCCCATTGGCTCTAGCGCTCTTTGTGATTAGCCCTGTGGCAAGTAATTCATCCAATGAATTGGTTAACAAATTCCAAGCTCTGCCATGATCTTTCTCCATTACATGTTCGCAGAATCCGCCGAAAATTAATCTATAAAGGTTTGGCTCAGACCTAGCCCAATCAAAGTATGCATGGCCTAAAGCCTCAAACTTTTTTAGCGCAGCCTTCGAATCAGACCCCTTAATTTTTGACGCTGCTTTCTCTTGCATAGTGGCAAGTTGATCTAGTAACACAGTTCCAACTGCAGAGACCAACGCATCTTTATCTTTAAAGTAGTGATAGCTGGCGCTTGGACTTACCCCGACATCTGATGAAACCGCTCGCAGGGACAATTGATCAGGTCCATATTTTCGAACCAAGGTAATCGCAGCCTGTACCAAGGCGCTCTCAAGGTCGCCATGGTGATAGGCGCTCTTTACTGCAGCTCTTGGCGACACGAGGAAAATTTACCCTCTTATCTTGACAATGTTCAAATAGCCACGAATAATCTGAACATTGTTTAGATGAAGGGATCTATATGTTCGATAAATTAGGCCGCCTCGCGGCGAAGCGTCGTAAAGGGGTTTTGGCCCTATTTCTCTTGGGAATCATCGTGGCCGGCGCAATCGGTGGAATGGCTTTCTCCCGCTTTGATTCCGGTGGCTACTCAGATCCGAATAGCGATTCCGCCCAAGTGACGACCTATCTAAAAGATACCTTCAACTTAAAGGAACCTTCTCTAGTTCTTGCAGTAAACGCAAGAGGTAAGTCAATCGACGATCCGGCGATAGCCGCTTCTGCAGGCGAGCTGGAATCTAAATTACGAAATGAGCCAAATACTGAGAGAGTGGTTTCGTATTGGTCGGCAGGTGGAGCCCCCTTCTTGAAGAGCAAGGACGGCCAATCAGGAATGATGTTTGTTTACTTTAGAACAACTGATTTCACGGAATCCGATGAGCTAGGTGGCGTGTATCAAGAGAAATATGACGGTACATATAAGAACTTAGACGTTTATGTCTCCGGCGCTGCAGTCTTTGCAAATGCAATCAACGGCAGAATTCAAGATGATCTGGCCAAAGCAGAGAGCATTTCAATTCCCCTGACATTCCTACTTCTGCTCCTGGTTTTTGGAGCAATGGTGGCTTCAGCCATGCCTTTAGTAATTGGCGTTACCGCAATTATTGGCACCTTCTTTGTCATGTATTTGCTGACATTGTTTACTGACATCAGCATCTTCGTGCTTAACCTAACCACCGGTTTAGGTCTTGGACTTGGAATTGATTATGCGCTTCTGATGGTCAATCGCTTTAGAGAAGAGCTGGCCAAAGGGCTAGATAAAGAAACTGCGATTGAAAATACTTTGCGAAGCGCTGGAAAAACCGTCTTCTACTCAGGCCTTACAGTGGTTGTCACCCTGCTGTCGCTTACCTTGTTCCCGCTTAATTTCCTTAAATCTATGGGCTATGCCGGCGCATCAGTCGTCGCGCTAGCGGTGGTGGGAGCGCTAGTGCCACTACCTGCGATGTTGGTTCTTCTCGGTGAGAAAGTGAACAAAGGCAGGGTACGAAAGAGCGCGCTAGTTCAGAGGGAGGATGGTCGTTGGGCAAGTGTCGCAAGATTTGTGATGCGAAGGCCAGTCTCAGTAGTTGCCGCTTCCCTAGCAATTTTGTTTCTCTTTATTGCTCCGATTAGCAATGTGAAATTCGGACAGGTCGATACTGATGTGTTGCCTAAATCAGATCGCGCATATATCTCCTCACAATTTATCGCCGAGCAATTTCCAGGTGAAGAGGGAAATCCGATCGAAATAATCTTTCCAAATGGCGCAAACCAGAGTGAAGAGATAACAAGTTTCTTACAGAGTGTTTCAAACACACCTGGAATTGTGCGAGTAGATAGCCCGGAAATTAAAGGTGACTCCGTAAGGGTCGCTGCAATTCACTCTGTGAAACCTCGAACCCCTGATGGGCAAGAGTTAATTAATAACCTGCGAGAGTTACCAGCCCCAGAGGGAACTTTGATTGGTGGCGCAGCTGCAGATTACACAGACACTCAAGCTGCCATCGCAAATAGATTGCCGGTGGTGCTTGCTTGGATCATCGTATCGATTCTGCTCCTGCTCTTTGCCTTTACCGGTTCGCTTCTCCTGCCGATAAAAGCGGTGCTACTTAATTTCTTATCCCTTGCCGCAACTATCGGAGCGCTTACCTGGGTATTTATCGATGGCAATCTCAAGTGGCTGGTAGGCGATTTCAATGTCAATGGAACTATAGATACCAATATGTTGGTGTTAGTCGCGGTTGTGGCCTTTGGATTATCAATGGACTATGAAGTATTTCTGCTCTCTAGAATCAAAGAGGAGCACGACTCCGGTAAATCAAATACTGATGCAGTTGCTGCAGGGCTACAAAAATCGGCCAGAATCATCACTGCAGCTGCCTTCATCTTGGCGATTGTCTTCGCCGCTTTCGTAACCAGTGGCGTCACCGGAATCAAACTCTTGGGTTTTGGTGTGGCCTTTGCAATTCTCCTTGATGCAACACTGATTAGAGCGTTTCTAGTGCCTGCATTGATGAGACTTATTGGCGAGCGAATCTGGTGGGCACCGAAAGCGTTAAGGCGCTTTCAAATCAATCATTGATTACGGCTGGCTTGATTCTCGTTAATCTAGCCATAATTCGTTCAAGTGGGCCTTGCTGATACTTGGTGATCCAATACTCAGCAAGGCGAACTTGAAATAGCCAAATTACAATGCCTATCAGGAAGACTAACCAGAAATCTAACTTTTGAAACAATCCCAAACCCCAATTGCCAAAGAGCAGAGTCATGATCAAGGATTGCATCAAATAAGTAGTTAAAGACATCTTGCCTACGTATTTAATTCTCTCGATGATAGAAGGCTTAGATCTCAAAATTTGTAAAACTGCTCCGATATATCCCGCAGATAAAAGAGGGGCTGCGATAAAAGAGAGAAGAATCGTTGCTAGATATAAAGCTTCAGATGGCTCTGCTTGTAGTTCATTCCAGACGTAGACTCCGGCTAACGCAAGCTGAATCGGTAATCCAATCAAGAACCCAATTTTGATCAATCGCTTTGGTCTAAAGTAATTTGAATCTAATTGCAGCGCATGGTTTTTAGCAGCCTTAATACCAAGTAGGAAAGCTACGAAAGCAAACCCACCTTGGAGCAATAGCCCAGAGCCAAAGAAACCCAAAGCCCATAAATTCGCACGTGGCGCTAAGGATTCAAAGTAGCTACCGCTTAACATCAATTGATCCATTCTGGATTCAGTGATTACAAACTGAGAAGGATCAATCTGCTCAGCAACGATAGTCAAAGTGGCAACAGCCAGCAGTAATAGCACAAAAAATGTATACAAAACGATTGACCAGATTTTCAATGTGCGATCTGATCGGAATAGAAACGGAATCAAGAATAATCCAAGAAAACCATATGCAAAAAGGATGTCGCCATGCCATAAAAATGTGAAATGAGCGGCACCGATTAACATTAACGCCAGGCAACGCTTTGCCCATCTACGACGATTTCGTCTTTCGCCCTTAACTATGTACTGCGAGCTATATCCATACAAGAATGAGAAGAGCAGATAAAACTTGCCCTGAAACAAACCGACCATCAAGAAAGTGGCGATGCTGTTCGCGCCGCCACTTACCCATTCGCCTCTGACACCTTCTTCGCTTGCATGTGCCATGAAAGGAATGTTGACCAATAAAATTCCAAGAAGTGCAAAACC
>CAZYJU010000015.1:0-1389 GCA_964647945.1 uncultured Actinomycetes bacterium
TTGATGAGCGAATTCTTGAAAGATTTAGACCAGCACCTGATCCACCTTTGAAGATCATGCCCTCTTCGCGATACCAGTTAAGGATTGAATCCATGGTGTCATCGACAGACAAGATAAAGCATGCGCTTACCTGCTGTGGTTGGTTGGTACCAACATTGAACCAAACTGGTGAATTAAAGCTAAATACTTGATGTAACAACATGTAGGTAAGTTCGTGTTCGAAGACTTCAGCATCCTTTGGTGTTGCGAAGTATCCGTACTCCTTGCCAGCCTTTGTATAGGTAAGTACCACGCGATCGATTACCTGGCGAAGTGACCATTCGCGATCTTCGCGACCTACCGCGCCACGGAAGTATTTGGTGGTAACGATGGTCGATGCATTGATCGACCAGAAATCTGGAAACTCAACCCCACGTTGTTCGAATACGGTCTCACCGGTCTTCCAATTCTGCTGTACAACATCGCGACGTTCCCAAGTGACTTCGTCGTATGGATGTACACCTTCATTGGTATAAAGGCGATCGATAGTAAGGCCCTTACCCTTTTTGGTGTTGTGGCTAAATACAGACTTCGCATCTGTTTTAGATGGCCGATTGATGACCGTGTCAGACATTGGTGCTCTTTCTCTAGTTATTTAATTAATATTTATTTTTGCTTTTTAATTACTTTTTTAATTACTTAATTACTTATTTGTTACAGCTTTTTCTGGGGTAGTTTTTTCTACTGTTGGGAATTCTCGAAGGAGGGAAATTTCGCCTTCGAAGTCAGCAAGGGAAGAAAAGTTACGGTATACCGAGGCAAAACGTAGGTAAGCCACGGCGTCTAATTCCTTAAGGGGTGCAAGTATCGCCATTCCAACTTCTTGGGCTTCGATATCTGCTTGGCCTGAGCGGCGTAGCGTCTCTTCAACGGTCATAGCTAAACGAGCTAGATCATCTTCTGAGACTGGGCGACCTTGGCATGCTTTGCGAACGCCATTGATGACCTTCTCGCGGCTAAATGGTTCGGTGACGCCTGAGCGCTTGATGATGTTGAGGATCGCAGTCTCTTGAGTTGAGAAGCGCTGACCGCACTCTGGGCACTCGCGGCGACGGCGAATCTGTAGGCCATCCTCGACAACGCGAGAGTCGATAACTCTGGAGTCATCGTGTCTGCAGAATGGGCAGTTCATGAATGGCTCCTTTCAAATATCAACCAGCGGGAGGCGGTAACCTACCTTAAAAATTAGGTTCCAACTACTTCTGACCACTACTTATGGAAAGTTTTGGCCGGTTAACCACTAGATATTGGGGTAGGAAGAGAACCATAAAGCATCGCTTTAGGGTTTTCAAGTAAGGTTCAAAACGACACGCCCACGAGGGCGGGTGAATTTGTCTTGGCGCTAGAGGC
>CAZYJU010000015.1:1489-2562 GCA_964647945.1 uncultured Actinomycetes bacterium
GGCGCTAGAGGCGCTAGAGGCGCTTAGCGCCAACGAATGGCTTACGGCCAAGGCTAAAGGCAGTTGCAATCTCAACTCGCTTACCTGGCCTTGGGGCATGAACCATCTTGCCCTTACCCATGTAAATACCTACGTGGCTAATCGGGCGACCGAAGAAGACTAGATCGCCGGGTGCGAGCGCGCTACGAGGAATGTTCTTTCCATAATTAAATTGAGCGGCAGCAAAGTGCGGCATCGATACGCCCGCTCTTTGAAATGCGCGCATCGTAAGTCCGCTGCAATCCCATTTGGTTGGACCAGATCCCGCCCAAACATAGATATCGCCAAGTTGATCTAGCGCATAACGAAGTGCAATTGCACCTTTAGTTGAACCACCAGCATAAAGCGCTGCTAATCGCTTTGACTCTGCCAAAATCTTTTTCTGTTCGGCATTATCGGCTGCCAATAATTTTGCGCGTTCTTCGGCCTTTAAATTAGCTAGTAATTTCTCGGCCTTTTTTAAGGCTGCATTTGCAGATGCCACTTGTTTTTCAAGCCTTTTTTGCGCTGCCTGCAACTGTGCAGTTCTATCTGCAACAACTAATTGGCTAGATTGCAAACCTTGTTGATATGTCTTTAACTGGCGAAGTTTCGTGGAATACCTCTGAGCTATTACATCTAACATCGCAGCATCTGATAAATACTTTGCTGGATCCCTTGAAAGTAAGAGCTCTAATCCATTTCCAAGGCCACCGCTCTTGTAATTTTCAATCGCTAACTTTGAGATCTCAGATTGCAACTTCTGTGTCCTGGCATTGGCGGCGGCTTCACCCTGCTTTAGGCCATTTAATTCACGTTGCAATTTTGAGATCTGGTATTTGACGCCATTGGCAGCTTCATATTTTCCAGCCGCCTCTTCTCGAAGTTCGTTGACCTGTCTTTGGATCTCAGCGACCGAAGGCGCGGCAGATGCAGCCGGCAGCAAGGTAACTGCCATGGCGCTTGCCATCGAGGTGGCGATCAAGATCCGGCGAAGGTCGGCTTTCATAAGGGTCAAGGCTACCCACCGACCCCCAAAATTCAGAACTGGGATT
>CAZYJU010000015.1:2662-6625 GCA_964647945.1 uncultured Actinomycetes bacterium
ACTAATTAGTTAAGCGGTACGCGGACCTTGGTACCCGCTGGGAGCTCGGCCGATTTAAGGCCATTTACGGTCATAATCTCATCGACCAGATGGCGAGGGTCTCCATCTCCCAAAGCTTTGGCAACTGACCAGAGGCTCTCACCTGATGCGATGGTCACAGTTACGTAGCTTTGAACTTTCTCCTGCGCAAGCGAACTATTTGAACCTGCCCCAGCCTGCATGGCAAAACCTGCTCCGAAGACAGTAGTAAGCGAGAGCACCACTAGGAATCTGGCCAGACGGATATTGGCCTGACGACTTCGACGAGAGGTCGCGCTGGTTATAGCTGATCTGCTTGTTCTACTTGATTGGCTTGATCTGCTCATGGTCTCTTGCTCCTACTTATCTTTTCGATTTACTTATCGTTTGCTTGTCGACTTAGGAGACCTTTTGGGGAAGGTCTTCGAACACCTGTTCGAATAAGAGAACCATAAACCACTCCTACGACAAAGGTCAAGAAAATTTCGAACAAATGTTTGAATTTTTTTCCTGACTGTGCCACCCTTAGGTCATGAGCAAATTGAGCAAGGATGTCACCGGCCTATCCGCCCGCCAGGTCAAGATTCTCTCCGCCATCCAGGAGGGCATCCAGAACAACGGCTATCCCCCTTCGATTCGCGAGATCGGAGAGGCGGCTGGGCTATCTAGCTCGGCATCGGTTCAGTACCAGTTAAAGGCTCTCGAAGAGGCGGGCTTCATCCGCCGCGATGCATCACTCGGCCGGGCAATTGAGGTCGTCGAATCTGACTCCAATGTAATCGCTGATCGTTCCCGCCAAGTTCCTCTGGTTGGTCGAATCGCAGCAGGTGGCCCAATCCTTGCCGAACAACATATCGAAGAGACTTTCCCGCTTCCTGAATCAATTGTCGGTAGCGGTGATTTATTTATGCTTAAAGTAGTTGGCGATTCAATGATTGATGCTGCCATCTGCGATGGCGACTATGTCGTAATCCGTTCCCAGAAGACTTGTGAAAAAGGTGAAATCGTCGCTGCCATGATTGACGGAGAAGCCACAGTTAAAACATTCTCCAGAAAAGATGGACATATCTGGTTGCTACCTGCCAACTCAGATTATCAACCAATCAATGGTGATAACTGCGAGATTCTTGGCAAGGTAACTGCAGTACTTCGTAGCGTCCGTTAATCCCTTACTGCAAGTCGCATAGATCCACTAGCGACGTTTTCGCGCTCACCTCTATAAATTCGATATTGATAGAGCGCCACTAAACCTGCACTAACAAATGCTCCGGCAGCTTCTTTGATATCAATCCAATTAAAGCCACCGACAAGCAAGCCTTTAAATAATTGATAGCTCATGATCACGGCAGAGATAAATCCAGCGATAGTTGGAATTGCCATCATCACATATAAATAGATGCGTCTGATAGGTGAATCATGTTCGACTTGAAATTGTTGGTGTATCGCAGCTTGTGCATGGCGCCATTCAAAACGCCAAATTGGAAGGGTGATTAATAACCCTGCAAAGCCAGAGATAGAAGTATTGATAAATGAATTAAATTCGAAGAGGCCTGCGATAAACCAACCACCTGAGATACCCACGCCTATCAATGCAATTCCAGATACTAGATACTGAAATAACCTAGTGACGTCATCTCTCTCGTAATTAGCTACTAAGCGGCGGAAATAGAGGGTCAATGGCGCAAGCACTATTACTGTTGCAATCTGTTGTGGCACCTCTGTGAAATACCGTGGCGCATCATCAATATGTTCGCCGAAGAACCAATTTAGCGTAGAGCCTAGGGCGAAAATCGCGGCAATTGCCCAGAAGAATGTAGGTACCGCTTTGCCTGCAAAGGTGCGATAAGCACGGATCTCCATGTTAGAGCCATGCTCATTTAGTGATCCCCAATAGAAGAGCACCAAAGGTGCAGCAACTACAAATAAAGTCACGGCATCTTGAAACTCATATTTTCCGGTTTCTACATCCATCCATTTGGAAATTCCAAAACCAATCGCACTAATAGAGGCAACTGAGGCGGATACCAATCCCGTTGCAAGTCCTGCGAAGCGATGTGCATTTGAGATTATCGAAGCGTGACCTTTGATCAAATTTAGATGTAACACCCACACAGCGAATGCAATTATGGCTTGCGCTATTTGGCGAGGGCGATACTCCTCATCAGTAAACCATTTAAGGGCTTCCACCAGCGGAATAAACCAAATCAAGAGCGAACTGGTGGTCGCGGCAAATAGGTAGATCTGCCATGCAGGGCTATTTCGCTCCTCCGGAACTTTCCTAAAACTCTTTCGGATCCAATTGGTTATGACGGCGATTACTGGAATTCCGACTACCAGATATGCCAACCATTGGGCTGCATCTACTTTTCCACCGTAATCAACATTCTTTGGATCTAGCGCGAGTCCTAGTAAACCAGCCAATCCAAGACAGGTAAGCACCGCTGCAATAAATAAAACTAAGTACTTTAGTAAATCGCGAATTACTTCAATTGCATGTTCTTGACGATACTTAACTACAGTGGCTTGCACTCCGACGAATGCAAAATAGAACACCGCTAAAGTGAAGATGATCGATAAAATTCCGAATGCCATAACGGCAGTTTATTAAGATTTAACAAAAAGTGATACGAAATCATCTGCTTTCATCGTCAGCAAGCGGTCAATGTCCAGCGAAATCTTTTCGATTTCACTCGCTTTTTCCTCGCTAAATACTCTTCTTAGATTTGTTTTGTATTTTGCAAGTAGCAGTGGCAAACCTTCTTCGCGGCGACGGCGATGTCCTACTGGATATTCCACCACAATCTCATCGCTCTTACTGCCATCGTTAAATTCGATAGTTAATGCATTAGCAATACTTCGTTTCTCTGGATCAAAGTAATCAGCAGTAAATGCCGGATCCTCAACGCATTCCATCTTCTCGCGTAGCGCATCAATGCGAGGATCCGCAGCAATCTCATCCTCATAATCTTTGGCTGTTAATCGCCCGAAAATCAATGGGACTGCCACCATGTACTGCACACAGTGATCTCGGTCCGCTGGGTTATTAAGTGGACCTTTTTTATCAATGATTCGGATGCAGGCTTCATGAGTCCTGATGGTTACCTTTTTAATATCTTCGCTGCTCTTGCCATTTGCCTTCATCCACTCAAATAACTTAAAAGCTGCTTCACATGCGGTCTGTGAATGGAACTCTGCAGGAAATGAAATCTTGAAAAGTACATTCTCCATGACATAACTTCCGTACGGTCTTTGGAATTTAAATTTGTTTCCCTTAAATGAAACATCATAAAAGCCCCAAGTTTTTGCAGTAAGAGCAGATGGATAACCCATCTCTCCGACTTTGGCCATCAATGCAAGACGAACTGCCCTTGCGGTGGCATCTCCTGCTGCCCACGATTTACGCGAACCAGCATTTGGATAGTGGCGATAGGTGCGAAGTGATTGTCCATCTATCCAAGCAAGTGAAACTGCATTTAAAGTCTCATCTCTCGTTAGCCCCATCATCTGACAGACCACTGCGGTCGAAGCAATCTTTACCAAGATGACATGATCTAGCCCAACTTTGTTAAAGGAATTCTCAAGCGCGATACACCCTTGAATCTCATGCGCTTTGATCATGGCAGTCAAAATATCTTTAACTGTGAGTTGCTTTTGACCAGTGCGATTTAACCAATCTGCAACTGCCAAGATCCCACCCAAGTTATCGCTTGGATGTCCCCACTCTGCAGCAAGCCACGTGTCATTAAAATCTAACCAACGAATCGCGGTGCCAATATTGAAGGCACCTTGAACGACATCTAATTCATAGTTGGTTCCGGGGACGCGAACGCCCTTTTCAACTCTGGTGCCTGGCACCAATGGTCCAAGCAATTTTGTGCATGCTGGATATTCCAAAGATTCCAAGCCACAACCGATGGTGTCCAGTAGACACGACCACGCAGTCTT
>CAZYJU010000015.1:6725-13570 GCA_964647945.1 uncultured Actinomycetes bacterium
GTAAAGAATGCGGTCGGAATTTTCATAGCGTTATATGCAACTGCGCTAAACCAATCAAGATTTGGGAACATCTTCTTTAGATCCCACATCACGCTCTCTAATCGATCTGCGATATCAAAGAGGGTTCGATTATCAGTGGTTAGCTCTTTGGCAACCTCTTTGATGATTGGGTTTCTCGGATCGCCGATTGTGTAAACCGGATGGCCAAAACCAATTACTACCTCTTTATTGGCAACGCGTTTCTTAATATCTGCCTCCGCCTCATCGGCATCGGAATAACGCTCTTGAATCTCTAGCGCAACCTCATTTGCACCACCATGTTTTGGGCCACGAAGCGCGCCAATTGCTCCAGTGATGCATGAGTAGATGTCACTTCCAGTTCCGGCAATCACACGCGCCGTAAATGTAGAGGCATTAAATTCGTGTTCTGCATAAAGAATCAACGAGATACGCATCGCCTCTTCCCACTCTTTACTTGGATTTGCACCATGTAAGAGTTGTAAGAAATGTCCGCCGATCGAATCAGCATCGGTACTGCATTCGATCCTTACTCCGTTGTTTGCATAGTGATACCAATAGCAGAGCATCGAACCGGTAGCTGAAATCAATCGATCTGCAATGGCTTGTGCGCCTATAGAACTGTGGCCCTCATGCTCTGGCTCTACGGTGCCAAGTGCCGATACGCCTGTTCGAAGCACATCCATCGGATGAGTGGTGACTGGTAATTGCTCCAAGATATTTCTAACTTGTGGCGGCAGATCTCTTAGATTTTTTAATCGCGCTTTGTATTTTTCAAGCTCAGTGGTATTTGGTAGATGGCCGTAAATCAATAAATGTGCGACCTCTTCGAATTGGCAGTTTTTAGCTAAATCTGCGATGTCATAACCACGATAATGTAAATCATTACCGTTACGACCTACGGTGCAGATAGCGGTATTTCCAGCAACTACGCCAGAGAGCGCTACCGACTTCTTTGGTTTAAATTCGCTCATTTTCCCTGTTGGTATTTATCCAACTCTGATTCGTATCGATAGTAATCAATTGATTGATAAAGCTCTTCACGAGTTTGCATATGCGAAACAATGTTCTTCTGCGTGCCCTCACTTCGAATTGTCTTATAGACCAATTCAGCTGCTTTATTCATGGCTCTAAAAGCAGAGAGCGGATAGAGGACAATATCGACATTTGCGCCACGTAATTCAGCCACTGAAAAAAGTGGAGTTTTCCCAAACTCAGTGATGTTGGCCAGAATCGGAACTCCAGCGACTTCGCGAAAGCGCTTATAGGTTTCCAAATCTCCCACTGCTTCAGGGAAGATCATGTCTGCGCCTGCGGCGACATATTGTTTGACGCGATCTAAAGCGGCATCTAATCCTTCGTTTGCTAACGCATCGGTCCTTGCCATAATCGTAAAGTCAGAGCTACTTCTACCATCGACAGCTGCTTTAATGCGATCGACCATTTCATTTACGCCAACTATCTCTTTGTTTGGACGATGGCCACATCTTTTTGCGGCAACTTGATCTTCAAGATGTACCGCAGAGGCGCCAGCTTTTTCGATCTCTTTGATGGTGCGATTGATATTAAAAGCGGTGGTTCCAAATCCAGTGTCAATGTCTACTAATAAAGGCAAGTCGCAAATGTTGGTGATGCGACGAACATCAGTTAAAACATCATCCAAAGTCGTAATTCCGAGGTCTGGCACACCAAGTGATCCAGCAGCTACGCCTCCACCACTTAAGTAAATTGCTTTATATCCAGCAGCCTTTGCTAGTAACGCGTGATTGGCGTTGATTGCACCGATTACTTGTAACGGTTTCTCCGAAGCAACGGCAGATTTGAAAGTTGTTTTACTCATTGAGAAGTCCATCCACCATCTACTGGAATCGCAGCACCTGTGATGTTATGCGCTGCTTTTGAACATAGGAAGACTGCCAAAGCGCCAATATCTTCGGCAGTTGCTAGTCGCTTTGAAGGTTGTTTCTCAGAAAGTAAGTCTGCAATTCCTTTTGCCCGATCTCCTGCAAATTTATCTGCGCGAGCTTGAATCTGTGGTTCGATCAATGCAGTTTCCACCCAACCTGGGCAGATTGCATTTACAGTAACGCCACCGCTTTCACGATCTCCTGCATCTGCATACTCAAGCGCAGCAACTCTGGTTAATCCAATCACGCCATGTTTTGCCGACACATATGGAGCCTTTGCAACTGATGCCACCAATCCGTGAACTGATGCAGTGTTGATAACGCGACCATATCCGCGCTCTTTCATCTGCGGTAAAAGTAAGCGCATTGTGTCGAAGAAAGACTCTAAATTGATTGCGATGATGTCATTCCATTTTTCTCGTGGCATCTCGGCAGTCGCCGCAGTATGTTGAATACCAGCGTTATTGCAGAGAATGTCGACTGGTCCATTAGCCAAGATCTTCGCAATTAGCGCTTCGGTAGCTTGGCTATCTCTTAAATCGGATACATGGGATTCGACGTTTACACCAAAGCTCTTGATCTTAGCCTCAGCACCTTTAATTACCTCATCAGTTGCCAATCCATGCAGGACGATGTCAGCTCCCGCTTTCGCAAGTTCGCAAGCAATTCCCAGGCCGATACCTTGGAAGGAACCCGTGATAAATGCTCTTCTACCTTTTAAAGTCATCTGCTTGCTCCATAAATTACGTCAGCTATCTGTTCGCTGCCTACTTTTGATAAGAACATGTCGTAATGATTTACATCCACCAAATTTACTAACTTTAACTTTGGGTAACTAGGCAAATTAGCTTCAATAATTGGCAATGGATAAAGGCCACCCTCTTCGTTTTGAAGCCCCCTAGGCGCACGGATAAACAACGCCTCTTTACTCAAACCCTTAAGAGATCTCACCACTAAATCATCACCAAATAAATCTCGTGAATCTTCTTCTACTGCCTTTGGATTTGTAGATGGTTTGCCATTTCGTAAATCGTAATCGGCATATTCGTCTAACTCTGGAGTCCAACCTCGATTGAAAGCTGGCTGTGGTTTCCAATAATCTCGATACGCCTCTTTGCTTTCAAATGTCATAGCAAGACGCGCAAGCGCAGGTCCAAGCACTAAGGGCATTATCTGCTCGATAGTCATACCCGGTGGCATCGGAAGTGGAATGCCACCATCAGCAAAGACCACTTCTCCAACTAAATCTGGATATAAACCAACCAACGCTGCCAAGACAAAGCCACCCATAGAGTGCCCGATGACATCTGGTTTGCCACCAATAAATTTAATAACTTCGGCCATATCTTTTGCATGTTGTGCCATGCCAAATGGCCCTGGTAATTGATTTGAATCGCCGCGACCACGAAGATCAACGGCATATGGAGTTTTGCCGCGCGCAATCAATGAATCTGCAAAGAATTGAAATGCGCGATTAGATGAAGTAACTCCGTGAATTAAAAGCACTGGGTGATCAGAGCTACTTTTGTTGCCTTCCCCAAAACGAAAGAGCGCCAAGTTGCCGCCTGCAACTGGAACATCGAACTTCTGCGTCGGCCTCGACATGCATATAGTCTGCCCGTCTGTGTGCCATTTGAGCCACTTGGCGCCGTGTTGGCTAACTCTCAATAACTCTCTCAAAACCATCAAGAATCTTCACTTTTACGGGTTACCCGCGGGTTATGGCATCACTGCGCTCTCTTGGCCTTAAAAGTTATAAAACGGATATCTAATCTAGATATGAATGACCGCTTGGCAGTAATAGCCTTCTCGCTAAGAGGGTCGGGCCCGGCTCTCAGAAACTAAAAATCAAGGAGAATAAATGAGCAAGCGCTCACTACTTGCGACAGTTGCAGTTGCAGCTGCCGCAGTCATTGCGCCTTCTATGGCGCCAGCTCAGGCTGCTTCAGAGATCAAGATCGGTGTAATCACCTCAACTTCAGGTGCATTGAAGTCTTATGGCGATGCATATGTCGATGGTCTTAATTGGGGCTTGAACTATTACACCAACGGAAAGATGTCCGTTAATGGACAGAAGCTTGTTGTAACCACCAAAGATGATGCTGGAGATCCTGCATCAGCAACTGCATCTTTCAAAGAGATGGTTGGTAACGGAACAAAGATCATCGTTGGCTCTGCATCTTCAGGTGTAGCTCTAACACTTGCGCCACTTGCTCAACAGAACAAGGTTCTATTCATCTCAGGACCTGCAAAGTCTGACTTAGTAACAAGTGCTGCTAATAAGTATGTATTCCGTTCTGGAAATACCTCAATTCAAGATTTGGCACCTCTTGCAGGCATCAAGCCAATCTCTGGTCGCAAAGTTGTTCTCTTCGTTGAAGATAACGCATTCGGTGCATCAAACATCGCAGCGGCAAGAGGTTTGATGGGTCCACGTGGAGCAACATTCCAAGAAATCAAGGTTCCAACCTCAACTTCAGATTTCACACCATTTGCAAAGCAAGCAGCTGATGCAAAGGGTTCATACATCTTCATCGCATGGTCAAATGCATTAACCGCTGGTGCGATGTTGACTGCTCTTAAGGTTCAAGGCGCATTCACAAAGCAACGTCCAATCACTGGTCTTGCTGGTGCATCTACCTACAACATTTACGGAACTCTGTTTGAAGGTACCCGCGCAATCATGACCAACAGCTACTTTGGTGGCGTTGGAAAGGGTGCTGCGGCAAATCAACTTGCATCAGATTTCGCACGTGATAAGAAGGCACAAGATCTCTTCACCTGCACAGGTGCAGATGCTGCGAGAATGATTGTGCAAGCGCTTAAGGGTAATTCTGCTCAAGACGTCGACACCATGATTTCTAATCTTGAAGGATTCTCATGGTCAGGTGTTAAGGGCTTGATGAAGATCAACCCAACAAATCACGTACTAATCCAGCCTATGTTCTTGGTCTCACTTCGCAAGACTGCTGCGGGATATGTCCCACAGTTAGATAAGACCATATTCAACGTAACGGCATAATAGGTAAAACACCTTAAATAGAAACCCCGGTCTGTTTTTAGTTAAAACTAGAAATAGATCGGGGTTTTTTATACCCTTGGCCAGGCTCGAAACATCGAAGTTCCGATTGGAGTTAGAGATTGATTTCCGCACTGCATGTTAAAGATTTATCACTTTCAATTGGTGGAGCCAAGATTTTGGATGGCATCACATTAGATGTAAATCAGAATGAAATCCTCGGAATTATCGGCCCAAACGGCGCAGGCAAAACCTCATTTTTCAATCTATTAAGTGGTGTCAGAAAACCTACTCGAGGTGAGATTTTCCTTGGTCAAAATAACATCACCGAATTGCCTCCGCACGACCGTGCAAAATTAGGTCTTGCAAGAACTTTTCAAACTTCATCAGTTTTCACCAACTTAACTTGTCTTGAAAACGTCCGTATCGCAGCACAAGCGGCTAATGGAAAATCTATGAACTTAACCAGAGCTGCCTATAAATTCTCAGATGTAGTGGCAAAGGCGCAAGAATGCTTGGCAGTCGTTGGATTGGGGCCACGTGCTTTACAGACTGCTGGTTCGCTATCGCATGGAGACAAGAGGCGATTAGAGATTGCAATCGTCTTGGCTTCCAAAAGCGACATCGTGATGCTCGATGAGCCGATGGCCGGCATGAGCGTTGAGAATGTCCCGGAATTAGTCGAAATCGTCAGATCCCTCAAAGAGGTTCATAAAAAGACGGTTTTGATCGTGGAGCATCATCTCGAAGTTATTTTAGGTTTGGCAGATCGGATTGCAGTTTTAAATTATGGCGAACTCCTTGTATGTGACACCCCGCAAAATGTCATAAATAACCCGACCGTGCAATCTGCTTACATAGGAGAAGCGCTATGAGCAGTGTGCTTTCGGTAAAAGATTTACATGTAACAATCAATCAATCTCATATCCTCCAAGGCGTAACTTTCGAAGTTCCTGCGAAAAAAGTTACGGCTTTGCTTGGACGCAATGGAGTCGGAAAATCTACGACTTTGAAGACGATTATGGGTTTCTATCCAGGTACTGGCTCAATCCAATTTAATGGCAACGAAATCTTGGGTGGAGATACATACAAGATCGCACAGTCAGGCGCTGCCTACGTTCCTGAAGATCGTGAAATCTTCGCTAGCTTGTCAGTTCGTGAAAATCTATCCCTTGCAGCTCGCGGTAAAGAACAAGATGATGCATACAACCTTGTTTACTCTCTCTTTCCAGAGCTCGAAACTCGTGCAAACCAAAGGGCCGGTTCATTATCTGGCGGTCAACAGCAGATGGTGGCTATTGCTCGTGCGCTACTTAATAAAAATGAGATTCTGTTAGTCGACGAACCTACTAAAGGTTTAGCACCAAAACTGGTTACTGAAGTCGCGGATGCATTGGCAAAAGTTGCCAGCGAAAACACCATGTTGATTGTCGAACAGAATCTTCCTTTGATTCGCAGAATTGCAGAACATGTAGTGGTTATGGATCAAGGAAAAGTTATCTTCCAAGGAGAGCCTACGGTGCTAAATGATCACCAATGGGTACATCAGATGTTAGGAGTAGGTGGTAAATAATGTCCGCATTCATACTTATTCTGATCACCGGAATTGGCCTTGGAGCGCTCTATTTCTTGGTGGCATCTGGACTCTCATTAATCTACGGTTTGATGCACGTGCTTAATTTCGCACATGGTGCATTCCTTTCCATAGGCGCATTCTTCGGGTTCTGGTACGCCAACCAATTTGGGTTCATGATCACTACCCCAAAGTTCTTACTTGCGATGCTAATCGGTGGACTTGGAGCTGGAGCGTTCGCCTTACTCATGGAGCAGCTCTTGATCACCCGCATGTATCAGCGAAATATCGATCAAGCTTTGGTAACGGTCGGAGTTGCGCTTGTTGT
>CAZYJU010000016.1:0-1274 GCA_964647945.1 uncultured Actinomycetes bacterium
ACCTCAGCCATGGAAAAAGGTTACCCCAGAGCCTTCCCTTTGATATATCACTGATATATGTTGAGCCGGTGAGCTTGATTCAGTCGGCAATTCAACCTGGAATTCAATCTGGGAGAGAGCCTCAATCACTAAGCGATGAGGCTTACACACAAATTCGTTCGATGATCATCTCCTGTGAATTGCCGCCTGGTTCGGTAATTAGCGAGAGCGATTTGATGCAATCGCTTCAAATGGGGCGCACTCCAATTCGCGAAGCGCTTCGTAATTTGGCAAATGAGAAGTTAATTGAAGTTTATCCACGCCGCGGAATGTTTGTGGCAGGTGTTGATGTAAAAGATTTAACTGCAATCTCTGAAGTGCGTGGCAATCTAGAGATTTTGGCAGCTGGTTATGCTGCAGAGCGTGCCACTGCGGCAGATAAAGCAGTGATCGCTCAGTTAATCAAAGAGATTGATGCAATCAAGGGTGAGCCAAAGATGAAGAAGTTGATCAATTTGGATCAAAGAATCCATCATCAAATTTATGCCGCCACTCAAAATGAGTTTTTAGTTTCAACTTTGGATCAGTACTACGCACATGCGCTTCGAATTTGGTTCATGGCGCTAGATCGAGTATCTGAACTTGAAGATGCAATCATCGAACATCGCGCAATGCTGCAAGCCATTTTAGATGGCGATAAGAAAGCAGCAGAGCAGACAATGCGCGAACACATTGAAGGTTTCGAAACCACTATTCGGAAATCGTTATAAGCAGAGAAAAAAGATAAAAGAGGATAAAACCATGGCAACACTTCCAACTAAGGCCAAGTGCGTAGTAATCGGCGCAGGCATCGTCGGCAATTCAATTCTTTATCACCTAGCAAGGCTGGGTTGGAAAGATTTGGTACAGATCGACAAAGGTCCGCTACCAAACCCTGGTGGTTCGACCGGCCATGCTTCTAACTTCATCTTTCCGGTTGATCACTCCAAAGAGATGGCGCACATCACCGCAGATTCAATGCGCCAATACAAAGAGTTAAATTGCTTTACCGAAAGTGGCGGTATTGAAGTTGCGCGTACACCAGAGCGCATGATCGAACTATCTCGTCGTATCACCAGTGCTAAGTCATGGGGCATTGAAGGTGGACGAATTGTTACTCCGGCGGAAGTTAAAGAATTAGTTCCGTACATCGACGAGAGCGTGATTTTGGGCGGTTATTACCAGCCAACAGTGGGCGTTGTGGATTCACTTCGTGCCGGAACATTGATGCGCGAAAAAGCGATCGAGATGGGTTC
>CAZYJU010000016.1:1374-5278 GCA_964647945.1 uncultured Actinomycetes bacterium
GCGCTCTCACCAACCGAATTTCCATTTACTCAGAAGGATTTCGATATCCAAGATGAGCATTCATATGAATTGATGCCATCAATTGTGGGCGATGAGAATGTCCGTGAAAAATATGCATGTAACGGAATTCTCTCTTTGACTCCAGATGGCATGCCTATTTTGGGCGAGACCCCAGAAGTTAAAGGACTTTGGTCAGCAGCTGCAGTTTGGGTTAAAGAGGGTCCAGGAACTGGAAAGGCAGTTGCTGAGTGGATGGTGCTTGGAGAATCTGAGATCGATATGCATGCATCAAATATCGCTCGCTTCCACGAACATCAGAAATCACGCGAGCATGTAAAGGCGCGTTGCAACGAAGGATTTAATAAGACATACGGAATCGTCCATCCAAACGAGCAGTGGTCTTCAAATAGAAATGTCCGCATCTCACCGATGTACGATCGTGAGAAAGAACTTGGCGCAGTCTTCTATGAGACGGCTGGTTGGGAACGCCCATTCTGGTACGAATCAAATAAGGATTTAGTTGCCAAATATGGCGATGCAGTAATGCCACGCGAAGGCGAGTGGGAATCACGCTGGTGGTCACCAATCATCAACGCAGAGCACTTACAGATGCGTGAAACCGCTGGAATGGTTGATTTATCAGCCTTTGCGATCTTCGACATCATCGGACCATCAGCGCTCGCAGTTGTTCAGAAAGCTGCGCTACGTCAGATGGATGTAGCGGTAGGTCGCGTGGTTTACACCCCAATTCTCGGCGTTAATGGTGGTTTCAAATCAGATTTAACCATCATGCGACTTGGTTGGAACCACTTCCGAGTTGTAACTGGTGGTGCACATGGAATGGCAGATAAGAAGTGGTTTGCAGATTTGCTTCCAGAAGATGGCAGCGCACAGATCACTGATTTAACCTCCTCATACACCACCATCGGCCTCTGGGGTCCAAATGCTCGCAAGATTCTGCAAGCAATCACCAAAGCAGATGTTTCAAATGAAGCATTTAAATTTGGTACTTGCAAAATTATCGAAATTGGATCGCTTCGCGTATTGGCATCTCGTATCTCATACGTCGGTGATCTTGGTTGGGAGTTCTACATCCAGATCGAACAAGGCGGAAAGCTTTGGGATGCGCTCTGGGAATCAGGCAAAAATCATGGATTGATTCCAATTGGTATCGGTGTGTACGGAACTACCGGACGCCTTGAGAAGAACTACCGTGCATATGGCGCAGAACTTGAGACCGAGTACAACGTAGTTGAAGCTGGCATGACCACACCAAAGTTAAAGGAGCAAGATTTCATTGGTCGCAAAGCCCACGAGAAGCATCGTGCGGAGAAACCAGTGGCAACGCTCTGCACACTTTACGTTGATGATCACACATCAAAATCTGGCATCAAGCGTTACATGATGGGCAAAGAACCAATTCTTACTTTGGATGGTAAGCCAATCGAAGATGCACATGGACGACGTTCTTACGTAACTAGTGCGGGCTCTGCGCCATCACTTGGTAAGCACATCCTGATGTCATATCTACCAACTGATATGGCAGTTATTGGAAATAAATTCTTAGTCGAATATCTTGGCGAGCAATATCCATGCCATATCGCAGGCGTTGGAATTACTCCAATGTTCGATCCTAAAAACGAGAGGATTTTGGGCTAATCATGGAGATTTTGGCATGTATTAAACGAGTTCCGATCACCGGAAGTCAGTTGATGCTGACCCCAGATAATCAGAATTTGTTAACGGACAATCTAGGTTATGGAATCTCTCCACACGAAGAGAATGCGGTTGAAGCTGGAGTTCAATTAACCGAACAGATCGGTGGACAACTGACTCTGCTAACACTTGGACCTACTGATGCCGAAGAACAACTTCGTGCATCTCTAGCAGTTGGAGCAAGTCGTGCGATCTTGCTAGAGACCGATGGTCAAGATTGGGATCCGCAAGCGACTGCTAACGCGTTGGTTGAAGCAATCAAGGCCGAGCCAACCAAGTTCGACATGATTATCTTCGGCGCCGAATCAGCAGATAGCGCTGGCTACCAAATTCATATTCGCGTTGCACATGCATTGGGCCTTCCAATCATTACAAATGTTAAGGCGATGAAAGTCGAAGGCGGCAAGGTGCGCGGCGAACGCGTAGTCGGAACTTCTCGCGAAGTTTACGAAGCGCCACTTCCTGCAATCGTCACAGTACGCGATGGATTAAATGTTCCTCGTTATCCATCAGTGCCAGGTCGTATGCAGGCTCGTAAGAAACCAGTTGATATCAAAGCAGCTGGCGGCAGCGCTCCAAAGTTAGAGAAATTGAAACTCTCAGTGGTGCCATCAAAATCAACTGGCGCAGAGATTTTAGGAAATGGCGCAGATGCAGTTCCAGTACTTGTCGATAAGTTAAAGCAGATCGGAGTCATCTAATGTTATTAGTCCTTGTAGATCATGATCGCGGAACTTTAGATCCACTCTCTACTCGCGCGATAACTGCAGCGCTTAAAATCGATAGCGATGTACAAGCTGTCGTAATTGGTGCAAGCGGAGCACAGGTTGCATCTGAAGTTGGCAAGTTTGGTGCGAAAGTTTTACATGTCGTAAACAACCCAGAACTTACGGATTATGCGCCGATGGCCTCTGGTCGCGCTTTAGTGCAATTGGTCGAAAACCTAAAGCCGGCTGCAGTTTTTGCAGCAGGTTCACCTCGTGGAAATGAACAGTTGGCGCACCTAGCAGCATTCTTGGATATTCCAATGGCAGCTGAGTGCACCAGCATCACTTTGGGTAACCCTCACAAAATTGTTCGCGCAAGATGGGCGGGAAATCTTCTTGAAGATGCCAATGTTCACTCTGAACTTTTGATTGCATCATTTATGGCGCTTGCCTTCGAGCCAGAAGAAGTTGGTGGTTCTGCCGAGGTTAAAGAGTTTGCGGCAAACCTAAATCCTGAAGATACTCAAGTAAAAGTTATTGATCGCGTTGGTGATTCCAACACCGGTGGAGTTACTTTGTCTGATGCGAAAATCATTGTCTCAGGCGGTCGTGGCGTCGGTGGACCTGAAGGTTTTGGTGTGATCGAAGAGCTAGCTTCACTACTAGGCGGCGCAGTTGGATGTTCACGCGTGGTAACTGCATCAGGTTGGCGTCCACATTCAGAGCAGGTAGGACAGACTGGTACCAAAGTTGCGCCAGATCTATATCTTGCTTGCGGAATCAGTGGCGCAATGCAACATATTGCAGGAATGAAAAATAGCAAGAACATTGTGGCTATCAACACCGATCCAGAAGCCACCATCTTTCGCTATGCCGATTACGGAATCGTCGGAGACCTACATCAAGTGCTTCCAAAGTTAATTGAAGCAGTCAAGCAAGCGAAAGGCGCATAAATTGTCAGATATTGAAATTGCCCAAAAGGCAAAGATGAAGCCAATCCAAGAGATTGGCGCAATGCTTGGTATCGCTTCCGAACATCTAGAGCCATACGGACATTACAAAGCGAAGATGTCTTTGAAGTATTTGGATTCTCTACCTGAGAAGAAAAATAGTAAGTTGGTTTTGGTTACTGCAATCTCGCCAACTCCAGCTGGTGAAGGAAAAACCACTACGACTGTCGGTCTTGGCGACGCGCTTCGCCATATCGGTAAGAACTCATTGATCTGTCTTCGCGAACCATCATTAGGCCCGGTTTTCGGCATGAAAGGTGGCGCTGCAGGTGGCGGTTATGCCCAAGTCGTTCCGATGGAAGATATCAACTTACATTTCACCGGAGATTTCAATGCGATTGCGTTAGCCAATAACTTACTTGCAGCTTTGGTTGATAACCATATCCATCACGGCAATACTTTAAATATCGATGTACGCCGTGTTTCTTGGAAGCGCGTAGTTGATATGAATGATCGTGCGCTGCGCGAAAT
>CAZYJU010000016.1:5378-13528 GCA_964647945.1 uncultured Actinomycetes bacterium
TGGAAAACACCCCAGCATTTATCCATGGCGGTCCATTTGCGAACATTGCCCACGGATGTAACTCGGTAATCGCTACTAAATCTGCGATGAAGATCGCTGATTATGTGGTCACTGAAGCAGGATTTGGCGCAGATCTTGGCGCAGAGAAGTTCATTGATATCAAGTGCCGCAAATCTGGTTTGCGTCCAGATGCTTGCGTAATTGTGGCGACGATTCGTGCTCTTAAGTATCACGGTGGTGCGGACTTGAAAGAGTTAACCACCGAGAATCTAGATGCGCTAGAAAAGGGAATCGTTAACTTAGAACGCCATGTTCACAATGTTTCCAAGGTTTACAACATCCCAGTTGTCGTATCAATCAACAAATTTGTTAGCGATACCGATAACGAGATTGCGCTACTTCGCAAGAAAGTTGAAGCGATGGGCGCAAAGATCACTTTGGCTAATCACTGGGCCGAGGGCGGTAAAGGTGCTACTGAATTGGCAGAGATCGTCGTCGAACTCTGCGAACAACCAAATAAAGTCACTTTTGTTTACCCAGATGAGGCCACCCTTTGGGACAAGGCCGTTGCGATTGCAACCAAGATCTATGGGGCAGCAGAGGTAACTGCAGATGCCAAGGTCCGTAATAAGTTGAAGGAGCTACAGGATTCTGGCTACGGACATTACCCAATCTGTATCGCTAAGACTCAATACTCATTCTCAACTGATGCATCTCTGCGCGGTGCACCATCTGGCCATTCCCTAAATATCCGTGAAGTGCGATTATCAGCTGGTGCGGAATTCGTGGTTTTGGTCTGCGGAGAGATTATGACGATGCCAGGACTTCCAAAGTTACCTTCAGCTGAAAAGATCGATTATGTCGATGGCAAAGTGGTGGGGCTCTTCTAATGAATTATTCAAAGTGGGATGTCGCAATCGCTGAAGATGTGATTGCGGCATTTCGCGATGAACCAGGGCCGGTACTTATTGCGCTACAAGCAGTCCAAGAGAAATTCGGTTATGTGGATGATCAAGCGATTGATTTAATTGCAAAAGAATTCAATGTCTCAAGAGCGGAAGTTTTCGGAACTTTCTCTTACTATCATGATTTAAAGAGCGAGCCGAGCAAATCTGAGAAAGTTGTAAAAATCTGTGCAGCGGAAGCTTGCCAAGCAATGGGTTGCGATCAATTGATTGCTGATGCAGAGCGCGCAGGCTTAGAAGTTGAAAAGGGCTACTGCTTTGGCAACTGTGCACTTGGGCCGGCTGCGATGATTGGTGATCGATTGATTGGCCGGGCAACTTTGGAGAAATTGAAATGAAAATCTATATTCCAGGGGATTCTGCAGCGCAATCAGTTGGTTCTGATTTAGTGGCAGTTGCAATTGCTGCTGAAGCTGCCAAACGCAATCTAGATGTAACTATTGTGCGTAACGGAACCCGCGGCGCGCTCTGGCTCGAGCCATTGGTCGAGATTGAAAGAGATGGAAAGCGCATCGGATATGGCAATGTCACCGCAGATGATGCGGCGGCAGTATTAGATGGTTCTTATCCATCAATTGGAGATGTTGATTCCTTTGAATGGTTAACCAAGCAAGATCGTGTTACTTACAAACGAGTCGGCATCATTGATCCACTCTCTATTTCAGATTACGAAGCACATGGTGGATTTAAAGGTCTAACTCGTGCGCAGAGCATGAGTGGCGCAGAAATCGTCGCAGAAGTTACCGAATCTGGTTTACGTGGTCGTGGCGGTGCAGGTTTTCCAGCCGGTATCAAGTGGAAGACAGTTTTGGATGCAAAAGCCGATCAAAAGTATGTCTGCTGCAACGCCGACGAAGGCGATAGCGGAACTTTTGCAGATCGTATTTTGATGGAAGCAGATCCATTTACATTGATCGAAGGTATGGCAATTGCAGCGCTTGCGGTCGGAGCAACCAAAGGATTTGTTTATATTAGATCCGAGTATCCAGCGGCAATCACTCAGATGCGAAAGGCGATTGAGATCGCCAGACCAAAACTTGGAAATTTTGAATTAAAGGTACGCGTCGGCGCAGGTTCTTATGTTTGCGGCGAAGAGACTGCGATGCTCGAATCCCTTGAAGGAAAGCGCGGAGTAGTTCGTGCAAAACCACCACTACCTGCCATCGAAGGGCTATTTGGAAAACCAACCATCATCAATAATGTTTTAACTCTTGCCTCAGTTCCAGAGATCATGGCAAGTGGTGCAGCAAGTTATAAAGCACGCGGAGTTGGCAAATCACTTGGCACTCAAGTCTTCCAATTGGCGGGAAATATCAAACAAGGTGGCATTGTCGAAACTGGTTTCGGAATCACTTTAAATGAATTGGTAAATGGCTATGGTGGCGGAACGCTTACCGGCAAACCAATTCGTGCAGTTCAAGTTGGTGGACCACTCGGTGCCTATTTTGGCGTAGATAAATTAGATACCAGCGCAGATTACGAATCGCTACTTGCAGCTGGTGGAATGCTTGGCCATGGTGGCATCGTGGTCTTTGACGATTCAGTCAATTTAGCCAAGCAAGCACGCTTTGCCATGGAGTTCTGTTCGATTGAATCGTGCGGTAAATGTACGCCATGCCGAATTGGCTCTACCCGCGGCGTTGAAACTATTGATTTAATTATCGCCGGGAAGGATGTCGCAAAGAATAAAGAGTTACTCTTGGATCTCTGCGAAGTAATGACCGATGGTTCGCTCTGTGCAATGGGTGGGCTAACCCCGCTTCCAGTAAAGAGTGCGCTTAGTAATTTCCCTGAAGACTTCGATGGAGGTAAGCGATGAGCTTGATTATGGAACCGGATTTTGGAACTCCAGCCTCAGACCGTCCCGAGAAGGTAACGGTCATAATTGATGGCAAGAGCATCGAAGTACCCGCCGAAACTTCAATCATGCGCGCCGCCGCCGAAGTTGGTATTGATATTCCAAAACTTTGTGCGACTGATCGACTAAAAGCATTTGGTTCATGCCGTTTATGTGTCGTTGAAATCGATGGCCGCAAAGGAACTCCTTCATCTTGCACAACTCCAGTTGCAGAGGGCATGGTCATCAATACCTCTTCAGAGAAGATCGATCGACTTCGCCAAGGTGTCATGGAGCTTTATCTCTCTGATCACCCAGAGACTTGCGAAGTTGGAGATGCTTGCCAAGTTCATGGCATGGCCAAAAAAGTTGGCCTCAAGGATGTTCGCTACGAAGCTAAAAAAACCCACTTAGATATTCCAAAAGATGAGAGCAATCCATACTTTAATTTTGATTCAACGGAATGCATTGTCTGTAATCGTTGTGTTCGTGCATGCGATGAAGTCCAAGGAACCTTTGCGCTAACCATTTCAGGACGTGCATTTGATGCTCGCGTTAGTTCAGGTAATAAATCGTTCATCGAATCCGAATGTGTCTCTTGTGGTGCTTGTGTGCAAGCTTGCCCAACTGGCGCGCTAAAAGAGAAGAATTTGATCACTATCGGCGCACCAGAGCGTTCGGTAATCACAACTTGCGCATATTGCGGAGTTGGCTGCTCATTTAAAGCAGAGATGAAGGGCAACGAAGTTGTCCGCATGATTCCGTTAAAGGCAGGCGGTGCTAACGAGGGCCACTCTTGCGTTAAGGGTCGCTTTGCATGGGGTTATGCCTCACATCAAGATCGCCAATTAGAGCCGATGATTCGCGAGAAAATCACTGACGAATGGAAGAAAGTCTCCTGGAGCGAAGCTATTGAATTCGCGGCAAAAGGTTTGAAAGAGATTCAAAGTAAGTATGGGGTAGATGCGATTGGTGGCATTACCTCTTCACGTTGCACCAATGAAGAAGTTTATGTAGTTCAGAAATTGATCCGTGCCGCTTTCGGTAATAACAATGTCGATACCTGCGCTCGCGTCTGCCATTCACCAACTGGTTATGGATTGAAGCAGACTTTCGGAACTTCAGCCGGAACTCAAGATTTTGAATCTGTAGAGCATGCAGATGTGGTGGTCTTAATTGGTGCAAATCCAACTGCGGCACACCCAGTATTCGCATCTAGATTGAAGCAAGCGTTACGTAAGGGTGCAAAGTTGATCATTGTTGATCCACGCCAAATTGAATTGGTACGCACTCCGCATATTGAAGCGGCGCACCATCTTCAATTAAAACCAGGCACCAATGTGGCGATCATCAATGCGCTTGCACATGTGGTGATGACTGAAGGTTTGGCAGATGAGAAATTCATTGCTGAGCGTTGTGACAATCAGAGCTTCAAAGAGTGGGCAGAGTTCATTAAGCGCCCAGAGAATTCACCAGAGGCGATGGAAGCAATTTCAACGGTTCCCGCTTCGAAAATCCGTGAAGCTGCAAGGTTGTATGCCAGCGTTCAAAATGCTGCTATCTATTATGGATTAGGCGTTACCGAACATAGCCAAGGTTCAACAATGGTTATGGGTATTGCAAACCTTGCAATGGCAACTGGAAATATCGGACGTAAAGGCGTTGGTGTAAATCCACTTCGCGGCCAGAACAATGTTCAAGGCTCTTGCGATATGGGTTCATTCCCACACGAACTACCTGGTTATCGCCATATCTCAAGCGTTGAAACTCGTGCGATTTACGAGAAGCTCTGGGGCGTAACTTTGAAAGAGAAGCCAGGTATGCGCATTCCAAATATGTTGGATGCTGCAATTGCCGGTGAATATAAAGGTATCTACATTCAAGGTGAAGATATCGCGCAATCAGATCCAAATACCCAGCATGTAACTGCAGGTCTTGCAGCTATGGATATGGTGATCGTGCAAGATCTATTCCTCAACGAAACTGCAAAGTATGCACATGTCTTCTTGCCTGGTACTTCATTCCTTGAAAAAGATGGCACCTTTACAAATGCGGAGCGTCGCATCAATCGAGTACGCCCAGTGATGCCATCGAAGACTGGAAAGTCTGAATGGGAAGTTACTTGCGATCTTGCAAAAGCGCTTGGTTACAACATGCACTATGACAGCGCTTCAGAGATCATGGATGAAATCGCAGCTACAACCCCGACCTTTGCAGGAGTTTCACATGCGAAGTTAGATGAAGTTGGCAGCATGCAGTGGCCAGTAACTAGCGATGCGCCAAATGGAACTCCAGTTATGCATATCAATAAGTTTGTACGCGGCGAAGGTAAGTTCATTCCGACTCCATATGTACCAACGGAAGAGAAGACCAACCGTAAATTCCCATTGTTATTGACCACTGGTCGCGTATTAAGTCAGTACAACGTAGGTGCTCAGACACGTCGTACCGAAAATAATATTTGGCACGATCATGACACTTTAGATATCCATGAGGCAGATGCAGAGATGCGCGGAATCAAAGATGGTTCATGGGTTAAATTATCGAGCCGAGTTGGCGAGACCATCATGCGTGCTCGAATTACCGATGAAGTGGCACCGGGCGTGGTTTACACAACCTTCCACTTCCCAGAATCTGGTGCAAATGTGATCACGACTGATTACTCAGATTGGGCCACCAATTGCCCTGAATATAAAGTAACTGCAGTTCAAGTCGAACCTAGCGAGCACTTTGCTAAGTTGGTACATCACGGCGAAACTGGAGATCTGCAACTGCAATCGATTATCCGTATGGCTAATCAGATCGCAACCAATATTCCAGCGCTAAGCGCACCGGAAATTGAAGTGGCGCATCACTTAACGCAGTTCTGGACCCCAGTTATGCGTCAGCGTCTGCAAGAAGATGTGGATCCTGCACAGTTATCAGATGTGGTCAAGAAGGCGCTTGAGCTCGTCAAGCAAGCCTGATTCTCCAACTACCTCTATCTCAAGCGGTAACTTCATCAAATCTGCCGCTGCTTGCGCTGCCAACTTCAAATCCTCTGTTGGGTTTTGCGCTAGCCACATTACCTTTGAATAATTCTTGAAGTAATCATCGATTAACTCTGGGTGGCGATCTAAACCAAGTTCGACTACCACGCTGCGATGGAAACTTTTAACCAAGTAATCGGTTAAAAAGTAGGTACCTTCGGTGGTTAATTTGAAGATTTTTTCCTTGCCTGCAAAGACATCGTAACAATGATCTCCGCCAAGCCTTTTAAGTCCAAACTTTTCAATAACTTTATCTAGCGCACCATAGGAACCACAATCTGCATACGCCACTGCAAATTTATCGTGCTTATCTTTTAATTCGAGATACTTCTGTTCAACCTCACCGGCAATCTTTTCAGGATGATTATGAAGTAGCGGTGGCAGGGGGTAGATAGTTAGATCAAAGCCTTCACGCGATGCGATATTTGATATGTGAGTGGCGATCGCACCGCAGGCAATGATTCCAATAGTCCCAGTAGTCCCAATAGTCAATGTGGAACCTTAACTTGGAAAAGCCAATCTCTCTACGAACTTATCATTGAAATCTTCGCGATCTGAGAGCTCTACATATTTGATCTCATCAAGAAGAGTTGATGCGCCATGTCGCTCTTGCGTTGAAAGTAGCGCCATCTTTGCGCCTTCGCCAGCCACATTTCCAGCCGAGACAATACGAAGCACACTGATCTTTGGTACTAATCCAATTTTTACCGCTGAAGCTGGGGATAAATAAGAGCCGAAAGAGCCTGCAAGCAGTACCTGTTGAATATCAGAATCTTGAATTCCGAATTCTTCGGCAAGGAGCGCCCAACCAGTTGCAATTGCAGCTTTGGCAAATTGCAGTTCGCGCACATCGCGTTGGCTAAGGAATACATCATCGGTCAACATGTAGATCTTTTCGCCATCGCGTTCGACCAAATTTGGATCATCTACTGCATTGAATTTACCGGAAGCATCAAGCACGCCAATTTGTACCAAGCAAGCAACTGCATCTACAAGCCCAGAGCCACAGATTCCGATCGCTGGTGCATCATCGATAGTGCCAATCTCTAACTTTCCATCGACAACTTTCACCGTTTCGATTGCACCTGCTGCCGCACGTACTCCGCATTTAATGGAAGCTGCTTCGAATGCAGGGCCAGCAGGGGCAGCGGTAGCCAAAATCTTCTCGCCATTACCTAAGATGATTTCGCAATTAGTTCCGACATCGATAAATAACCGTAAGCGCTTATCGCGATCCATACCGGATGCAAGTGCACCTGCCACGATATCTCCGCCAACGTATGCGCCGAGGGAAGGCAAGATGATGGCCTTCGCGCGTGGATGAATTGCAAGACCTAATTCGGTTGCCGCAACTGGCTCATAATCAGCAGTCGCCATAATAAATGGCGCAACTCCAAGTGGTTCTGGATCAATGCCTAAAACAATTTGAGTCATCGTGGCGTTGCCAGCAAGTGCAACTTCGTATACATTGTTTGGATCAACCTTTGCCTCTTCGCAAACTTCTCTGGTTAATTGCGCCAATGTATCTTGCGCCAAAGAACGTAATTTATTTAAGCCTTCTGGATCCATCATGGTGGTACTGATTCGGGTGATCACATCTGCGCCAAAAGGTTGCTGCTTATTTAAAATTGATTTAACTGCAGCCGGGGTTCCGGTATTTAGATCAAGGAGGGTCGCCACCACGGTGGTGGTACCTAAATCAAATGCGATTCCAAAACGTATTGCAGTGGTATCGCCTGGTTCAATTGCAATTAACTCTTGATCTGCAAAAACTGCAGTTACTTTGAAATCATTTTTTCGTAGGACACCAGGCAATTCACGTAAAACATCAAGCGAATAAGTAGGTTCGATGTCTTCAATCGCCTCTAACAATCGCACAATATCGGTGCGTTGATCTGAAAGTGATGGCTCAGGTAGTTCTACATAGCGTTTTTGAATCGCCGGACGCAAGATGATCTGTCTGCCAACACCGACAGTTGCCGCCTTTGGACGGGTAGTAAGTGGTGGCACATCGATACTTAAATTTTGATTGCTGCGCACCATGCAGGCGAGGCGCCAACCACTTTGGATCTCTTCAGGGGAGAAGGCGCGAAAATCTAATTTGGATGGTTCGACGCTGCCATCAGTGATTTGAATTTTGCACTTCTTACAAGTTCCGTAACCACCGCAAGTTGAATCAATGGCGATGCCATTCCAGGATGCAGCATCAAATGCGCTGACTCCCGACGGAACAGTCACGATCTTCTCGGCAGATACTTCGCCGCCTTTTTCTAGCGCGCGAAAATGTAACTTTACGCGACCAGTTCCGTCGTGGCCTGC
>CAZYJU010000017.1:0-4736 GCA_964647945.1 uncultured Actinomycetes bacterium
ATTGGAATTTTCCGCGGGAGTGGTGAAACGGCAGACACGCAGGTCTTAGGAACCTGTGCCTTACGGCGTGTGGGTTCAAGTCCCACCTCCCGCACCAATATCTTGATACTGAAGATATATTCCCTACAGTTATATTGAAATTAGTTTTTTGCGGCGGAGAAACCCTGCTCCAAATCTGCTTTGATATCAGAAATATCTTCGATTCCGATACTCAATCTGATCATTCCCGGATTAATACCTGCATCTCGCATACCCTCTTCACCAAGTTGGGAGTGCGTGGTTGATGCAGGATGTATGACTAAAGATCTAACATCACCGATATTTGCTACGTGCCTAAAAAGTCTTAATCCCTCAACAAATTTCATGCCTGCGCTCTTGCCACCTTTTATTTCAAAAGACATAACGGCCCCGCCACCTTTTGGCGCAAACCTTTGTTGATTTTGATACCACTCAGAGCTTGGTAAACCGCAATACATTACTTGCTCAACTTGTGGATGCGCTTCTAGCCATTCTGCCACTTTTTGAGCATTTTCAAGATGGGCTTTCATACGCATACTTAAAGTTTCCATGCCTTGCGATAATAGCCAGGCATTAAATGGCGAGACCGATGATCCAAAATCTCTTAGAAGTTGAACTCTGGCTTTAATTATAAAGGCCATATTTCCGACCGGTGATCCCACGCCAAAATCTTTTGCATAAACAAGATTGTTGTAACTTGCATCTGGTTGATTGAAGCCAGGAAATTTCTCAGGATTGCTTGCATAATCAAAATTTCCGGAATCGACTATCGCGCCCACAATTGCACTTCCATGGCCTGATAGAAATTTTGTTGCAGAATGTGTGATTACATCTGCGCCATAATCAAATGGTTTAGTTACATAAGGAGTTGCTATGGTGTTATCTACAATCCATGGAATTCCAAAACTATGAGCGACTTTGGCAATGCCTTCAATATCGAGTGCAGCTGCAATCGGATTTGAAATTCCCTCACCAAATAGCGCTTTAGTGTTTGGTTTTATGGCCCGTTTCCACGCATCAAGATTGTTTGAGTCGTCCACAAAAGTTGTCTCTACACCCCATTTAGGAAGTGTGTAATTCAAAAGGTTATAAATGCCACCATAGACATTCCTACTTGAAACGACATGGTCACCAGATTCAGCTACATTCATAATTGCCATTGCGGTAGCAGCCATCCCAGATGAAACTAATAATGATCCAATTCCACCTTCTAATTTCGCCAACCTTTGTTCAACTACATCTTGAGTAGGGTTAGTCATACGGGTGTAAGAATTTCCAAACTCCTTTAAGGCAAAGAGATTTGCGGCTTGTTCGGTGCTCTTGAACTGATAAGCAGTGGTCTGATGAATCGGCAGATTTATCGAACCAAAATTCCCATCAGGCTGCTGTCCTGCATGTATCTGATTTGTATTGAATGCCCAATCCTCCGACATCAAATCTCCTTTTCTAACCCTTTCAGCAAGGCTAGACCTGCCCTATCTTGAGTTCAAGCATTTGGGGTGTTGCCACACTTTCTATTCCATTAAAGTTAGCGACCTAGCTAGCAAGGAGTCGCCCGTGGCAAAGAAGAACGGTTTCTTTAATTGGGTTGGTTATAAAGAGGAATCCGAACCATCGACCTCATCTGTCGATCGTATTCGCGAGCTTGAATCACAACTTGCAGATCTACGTTCACGACGTGACATTCGCAGTTTGTCCAAAGAGGAATTTGAGATTCTGGCAACTGAAACTGCAGTAGCCATGATTAAATCAGCACAAATCCGCGAATCAAAGGCGCAAGCCGCATCAGATCGTTTGGTTAATGAGACGCAGCGCCAAGCAAAAGAAGCTATTGAAGCCGCGCAAGATAAGGCGCAATCCATTCTCAATGGTGCAGAGGCTAGAGGTCGCAAGTACCTTAAAGCTGCCGAAGATGAAGCAACAGAAAAGCTAGAGCAAGCCGAACTTGCTGCTGAAGATTTATTGGATCAGAGAAAGCGCGAAGGTTCTGCGCTTCTAAATGCTGCACGTCGCGAAGGAGAGCAGATCATTAGCGGTGCTACTCGTGATGTATTGGAGTACCGCCAGTGGCTAAACGGCGTCATGGACGAAGCTGGCAGACTTTACAAAATTCAAACTCAATCATTAGATGCTGCGCAAGAGGCAATTAATGCAAGTCGTAATCGATTAGAGAGTGCTTATAGTCGTTTAGCCGAATTGCGCACCAATGTTTTGGAGAATATTAAAGAAGATGGCAGGTTAGTTTCAAACGAGCCAATCAGAGTTAAAAGCGAACGCACCAGAACTGCAATTGCAGCGCCAGTAAAGAGCAAATCCAAGAAGAAATCTGCCAAGAAGAAGACTTCTAAGAAAAAATAATTCGTGTCTGCCCCAAAAGGGATTCGCTATATCCCTGCAATAGATGGCTTACGTGCCATCGCAGTTATTGCCGTAATGCTTTACCACTTAGGTTTTAGTTGGATCCCAGGTGGTTTCTTAGGTGTTGATCTCTTCTTTGTAATCTCTGGCTATGTGATCACGCGATTACTTCTTGACTCGATTCAAAGATCCGGTGGCTTAGATCTTCGCGGATTTTATGTTGGTAGAATCAGAAGGCTCTTGCCGCCACTTATCTTCATGCTGGTGATTACTGCAATCTTCATCGGCGTTTGGGCGCCAGATTCCATGAGGCGCTTTCTAACTGATGTGCCTTTTGCAGTTACAGGATTGATGAACTGGTGGTTGGTTTTCAAAGAGCAGGATTACTTTGAAAGTTTTGGGCGTCCACCGCTTTTGCAACACACTTGGTCACTTGGCGTTGAGGCGCAGTATTACCTGCTCTGGCCTTTGATTCTGCTATTTGTGCTCAAATTCTTTGGTAAAAAAGTAATCCCAACTGCAGCACTTGCCATCGCAACCTTCTCTGGTATAGCTCTATTTTTGGCATCGCTTCGTGCAGATATCTCCGGCAATCAGGATATTAGCCACGTCTATTTTGGAACAGATACCCATTCCATTGGTTTATTTCTAGGTTCAGCTTTGGCAGTTAGTTGGATTCCTCAGAACTTAAGAGTGAATATCGAAAAGCGTGCGCAAGATTTTATTGATTTCATAGGCGTCTTCGGTTTGATTGGATTGATAGCCACATTCTTATTTATCCAAGAATCAGATCCGACTTCTTATCGAATCGCTTTTCCATTAGTTGGAATTCTTGGCTGTGCCATCATCTTGTCTGTGGTGCACCCAGCATCCCGATTTGCACCGATTCTGCAACATCCATTTATGGTTTGGATTGGCGAAAGATCGTATGCAATTTATCTATGGCATTGGATCGTCTTTCAACTCACCAGACCAGCACAAGATTTAACTGGTTCAACATGGGCCCTATACCTATTTAGAATTTTGGTGGTCTTTGCGCTTGCAGATATCTCCCAAAGATGGATTGAAGCGCCATTTAGAAATGGCGTGATTGGTAATTGGTTTAGAGGAATGAAGTACCGAACCAAAGAGGTAAGACGCCGCCAGAAAGCGGCGGTATTACTGGTAGTGGTATCGCTCTCTTCATCAATAGCTTTTATTAGTAATAACGCACTAGCGATCGCAGATAAGAATCAAGCCGTAGTTCGCGAGATGTTCAAAGAGAATCAAGTGGCTACTGAGAGCAAGATTCCTGGCCTTTGGGTAGCTGGAGATTCCGTAATTCTTGGAATTCGAAGCCAATTAGATGCCAAACACCATATTGGATTGATTAATGCCAGAGTTGGGCGTCAAGCCTTTGAACTTTTAGAAGTCATCAAACGCGACAAACCTAAGATGTCAGATAGCACCACCATTATTAATCTTGGCAATAACAATCGCTTACAACCTTCGGAAGTAGCTGAGATATTCAACGAATTGCGAGATCAACCTTTAGTGATCGTCGTGAATACCGCAGTGCCCAGGGGATGGCGAGATGAGAACAATCAACTCATAAATAACGAGGCGGCGAAGTTTCCAAATATCAAAGTTGTTGATTGGGCTACAAAATCAGAAAACCATCCGGAGTATTTCGCTCCGGATGGTGTTCATCTAATTCCAAATGGAATTGCAGCTTATATAGAAGCTATTGAAGCCTTCTTATAATTTTGTTTGACTGTCGAGTTTTACTTGTACTGTCCAGGAAGACCGAAGACTTTGCCTTCAGCTTTCTGACCATCACTGTATACAGCTGAAATCTTGAAAGATGTCCAGCCAGCGGTATCGCTCTTGGTGATGTCGTACTTGAATACATCAGTACCAACAGTGGTTACTTCAGTAAATGCACCACCGTTAGAACTAAATTCAATACTGTAGCCAGTCAAACCTTCAGTTGCAGTGCTTGCATTCCAGAAAATTGTGGCACCGGTAGCGGTGTATTTCGCAACAATTCCAAGTGGCGCTGCAACGCTGCCGACCATCGCTGATGGGCTCTCGCTCTCTTCTGCCATTGGTGAGGCTGATTCAGATGCTGATTCAGATGCGGAAGGTGAGACGCTCTCGGTTGGAGTTGCGGTATCAGTAGAAGTCGAATCTGATCCACGTGAGAGCACAATTGCGCCAAGTGCCAAAATTCCAATAACCACTGCAAGCACAACTCTATTTGAACTACTTGGGCTCTTAGTTGTTTTTGAAGTTGAAGGTGCTGTTACCGGTGGAGTGCTAACTGCAACTGGTTTTGACTCTGCAACTTTTGTAGTTGATCTTGAGCTTCCAACTGGTAC
>CAZYJU010000017.1:4836-7710 GCA_964647945.1 uncultured Actinomycetes bacterium
AACCTTCTTGGCAGGCGCTTTCTTTGCGACCTTCTTGGCAACTTTCTTTGTAGCCACTTATTTCTCCTAAATTACTCTAAATTACTCTTGAATACGTGATTGATTATCTCTGTCTAATCAAATCTTACTTAGCGAAATTTTACCTGATTTTCTAGCTAATTATGAAAGGCGCAATTGCCCGAAGCGCTCGACCTCTATGGCTTATCTCATCCTTCTCAGACGCTGTTAGCTCTGCTGCGGATAAATTCATACCTTCTGGTTGAAATAGTGGGTCGTAACCAAATCCCCCAGTACCTCTCACCTCATGAAGGATCCGACCATAAAATCTGCCCTCTGCAACTTTTTCAAAGCCATCTGGCCTTACAAATGCGGCCACACAGATGAAGTATGCAGTTCGCAAATCATCCGGAACTGATTTCAAGGCTTCCAATAATTTCTGATTGTTTGCTTGATCACCTGCGCCGGAATATCTAGCAGAGTAGATTCCGGGAGCGCCACCTAGATAATCAACACAAATTCCACTGTCATCAGCAAGTGCTGGTAGTCCAGTGGCCATACAAATAGTTCTCGCTTTAAGTAATGAGTTCTCTTCAAAAGTTGAACCGGTCTCTTCAATATCTCCAATTTCTGGAAAGCTATCTAAACCGATCACTTCAAGATCTTGCGAACCTAGCTCCGCCAAGATTCTGCGAAATTCAACAACTTTACCTTGGTTTTTTGTGGCTAGAACTATTTTTTGCATAGAGAGCTTTTATGTAAAAATTACTTAAGGGCAGATCTCTGTAAGTCCGACAATTTTGCGCAACCTTCAACTGCTAAATCTAAGAGTCCGTCTAAAAGTTTTCTGTCGAATGGTTCGCCTTCCGCAGTTCCTTGAACCTCTATGAAGCTTCCGTTTCCAGAGATCACGACATTCATATCTGTTTCTGCGCGAACATCTTCCTCGTAGCAGAGATCAAGCATTGGAGCACCGTTGATGATTCCTACGCTCACTGCAGATACTGAATCTTTCAATACTTTCGCATCAGGCTTTATATGCGAATTAGCTTTTGCCCAGCTGATTGCATCAGAGAGCGCAACATAAGCGCCGGTAATTGCAGCAGTTCTGGTTCCGCCATCTGCTTGTAGTACATCGCAATCTAAGACAATTGTGTTCTCGCCTAATTGATCGTTATCTATAACTGCCCTAAGTGATCTACCGATTAATCTTGATATCTCTTGGGTTCGCCCGCCAAGTTTGCCTTTTACGCTCTCACGATCCGACCGGGTATGAGTCGCGCGCGGCAACATCGCGTACTCAGATGTCACCCAACCTTTACCAGTGTCTTTGAGCCATCTCGGAACGCCGGGTGTAAAGGTGGCAACACATAAAACTCGAGTGTTTCCAAACTCGACAATCACCGAGCCTTCGGCATTGTTCAACCAATTTCGAGTGAATTTGATTTCTCGGAGTTGGTTATTTGATCGGCCATCATTTCTTGACATCTTTGCTCCCTAATTGATCAGTTATTTAAATCTTGGTGTTTAACTTTTGTAACCTCTGGCCCCAAAAATCTACGAGCTAAATCTTCGAATTGTTCGGTGTTACCGGTTGCTAAGAATTCACGTGTAGGAGCAGACGCCGTATCTCTTCTTAATAGATCTTTCTCTACCAAAACTCGATACAAGTCTTTGGCGGTCTCTTCTGCCGAAGAGACTAGCGTTACGCCTTCTCCCATCACATATGAGATTACGCCTGTTAATAAAGGGTAATGCGTGCAACCCAAAACCAATGTATCAATTTTGGCTTCAATCATCGGTTGCAGATATTCGCGAGCAATAGCCGTGATTTCCTCTCCACTGGTTTCACCACGTTCGACAAATTCCACAAATCTTGGACAAGCTTGAGATGTAATCTCTAATTGTGGCGCCGCTGCAAAAGCATCCAAATAAGATTTAGATTCGATGGTGGCGTTAGTGCCTATTACCCCAACTTTTCCGCTTCTAGTTGCGGCAACAGCGCGACGGGCTGCTGGTTGAATAACTTCGATCACCGGTACTTCGTATCTCTCACGGGCATCGCGCAACATTGCAGAGCTTGCAGTATTGCAGGCAATCACTATTGCCTTACAGCCTCGCTTGACTAGAAAATCCAAGATCTCTAGTGAGAACTCGCGCACCTCCGCCAACTTTCGTGGGCCATAAGGGCCATGCGCGGTATCACCTATGTAGATAATCGATTCGTTTGGAAGTTGATCAATGATTGCGCGAGCAACGGTGAGCCCACCAACTCCAGAATCAAAAATTCCTATTGGTGCAGAACTAGATGCGTGGCTCACGCTACTTACTCTATTAGACCTTCAGATATTTACGCAGAGTAAGCGTTGAGGCAAGAATTGAGACCACCAATCCAGTTAGAAGTAGCCAGCCTGATGCAATCCAAACCTGATTCCAACCAAAGAATTTGGTAAAGGTAAGTAGCGGCGCGATCTTGGTATCAACAGTCTGTTTGATGCCTGCCAGCAATCCCGTAGCCAATATCCAACCAATAAAGGCGGAGAACACCCCTTCGAGTAAGAACGGTAACTGAATTGACCATGAAGTTGCGCCCACCAATTTCATAACATTGGTTTCGCGCCGTCGATTAAATGCCGCAATTCTCAAGGTATTACTTATCAATAGCGCTGCAGTAAGTACTGATGCAAGGCCAACCGCTAACGCTCCATCTCTAAGTACACCTAGTAATTTGAAGAATCGATCCAGAATTGTTCTTTGATCTTGAACCACATCCACACCTGGTCTACCCGTAAATGCAGATACCACTACTCCGTATTGCGTTGGATCTTTCAACTTTACTCTGAAAGATTCTGGTAATTGATCAGCTGTTACGTTTTG
>CAZYJU010000017.1:7810-13044 GCA_964647945.1 uncultured Actinomycetes bacterium
ACTTGGGCATTAGATAACAATCCGATACCTAGAAGGCTGAGAGAGATTGCGGTGGTAACAATGACAGCAAATGTCATTGTGGCGTTTCGGCGTAGGCCGATTCCTACTTCACTGGCTATAAATCTTGCGCGCATCCCGTTACCCCGTGTATCCGTAAACACCACGAACTTGATCACGGACAACATGGCCGTGGTCTAGCTCAATGACTCGTTTTCTCATTTGATCTACGATTCCAGAATCATGCGTTGCCATCAAAACGGTAGTGCCATCACGATTGATGCGATCTAGTAACTTCATAATTCCGATAGAGGTCGCTGGATCTAGGTTTCCAGTGGGCTCATCGGCAATCAAAATTGGGGGCTTGGTTACGTAGGCGCGAGCAATGGCCACCCGCTGCTGTTCTCCACCAGAAATCTCGGATGGTTTGCGGTCGCCCTTATCTTCAAGGCCCACTAGTTCAAGTACCTCTGGTACTTCGCGATTAATCTCTTTTTGGGAGTGTCCCAAAACGTGAAGTGCAAATGCCACATTCTCATTGATGGTTTTATTTGGCAATAAACGAAAATCTTGAAATACCGTTCCGACTTGTCTGCGCAATTCTGGGACTTTGTGATTTGGTAATGAATTTAAATCTTTACCAGCAACATGTATTACGCCAGTAGTAGGTCGCTCTTCGCGCAATACCAAACGCAGGAAAGTTGATTTACCAGAGCCAGAGAGTCCAACTAAAAATACAAATTCACCTTTGGCAATCTCTAGATTTACGTTGTCGAGAGCCGGACGCTCTTGGCCGCTGTAAATCTTGCTGACATTTTCAAATCGGATCATAACTGGGCAAGTTTATGTAATTGGGGTGCAGAAAGTCGCGATTTCGAGCAAATTATCAGAGATTTGCCACGCTCAAATTATGTGAAAACTATCTAAAAGTGAGATATCACGCAGTCCGACGCCAGCGAATTCCTGACTCGATGAAATCATCAATCTCACCGTTTAGAACTGCTTGCGTGTTTCCAGTTTCGTGATTTGTTCTTAAATCTTTCACCATTTGATAGGGATGCAATACATAAGATCTCATTTGATTACCCCAAGATCCAGAGTTGCTTCCTTTAAGCGCATCGATCTTTGCTTGCTCTTCTTGTCTACGTCTCTCCAGTAATTTAGATTGCAAAACTGCCATCGCAGTTGCTTTATTCTGAATTTGAGATCTTTCGTTTTGGCATGAAACCACAATGCCGGTTGGTATATGTGTAATTCGCACTGCAGAATCCGTCGTATTTACACCTTGTCCGCCAGGGCCAGATGAACGATATACATCTACACGTATCTCTTTCTCATCTATCTCTATGTGATCACTTTGATCCACTACAGGCACCACTTCCACGCCACAAAATGAGGTATGTCTGCGACTTTGCGAATCAAAGGGAGAGATTCGAACTAAACGATGGGTGCCTTGTTCTACCGATAGCGTTCCGTAGGCATAAGGAGCGGTTACTCTAAATGTCATCAATTTGATTCCGGCCTCTTCGCCATATGAGGTATCCAGCACATCTACCTTGTAACCATGCCGTTCGCAGTAGCGTAAATACATTCGGCTGATCATTTCAGCCCAATCACAGGCTTCAACGCCACCAGCTTCAGATCTAATAGTCACTAGCGCATCTCGTTCATCGTATTCGCCAGAGAGCAGAGTCTGAACTTCTAGCTCACTTAAGACTTTGGTAATTGAATCTAATTCTTTATCTGCATCAGAGTACGCAGTTTTATCGTTAGCTTCTTCGGCAAGTTCTAGCATGATTGGTAAATCTTCGATTCGCCTGCGTAACGTTACTAATTTATTGATCTGCGATTGGGTGTGACTTAATTTTGAAGTAACTTTCTGCGCATTCTCTGGGTTGTTCCATAAATCAGCTGCGCCTGCTTCAGCTTCTAATTTCTCTGCGTCAGCTTTTAACTTTGGTAAATCCAAAACTTCTTCAATGCCTGAAAGCGTCTGACTTAGGGCAGCAATCTCCCCGTTGTAATCGCGTTCGGCCATGCACGCAGTTTAGCCTTCTGAAACATCATCCATTAACGCTTGAATCAAACTCTCTTGCAACCAGCCGAGCCAGGTATAAACAGCGTAGACCGCACGCAACGGATCATCTGGTTTTAGTAACTCTAAATGCTCTTGAGAATTATCTTCGATTTTTAAGCGCACACCTAAAGCAAGTCGAATATCGTTTAATCCACCAAGCCATGCCATTGCGCCATCGTGATCTAAGTCAATTGCAGATTCTCCAGCATTAATTATGTTACTTCGCATAGCCATTGCGTGAGCTCGTTTCTTCTCACGTAAAGTCGATTCGGTGTAGCGTCGAAACTCTGAAGAAGCTTGTTCGTCTGCATAGGCATTTGGAAGTAAGCGCAGTAGCACTTCGTCCTCTGGCGGTGAATCATGAACCGTAATACCAACCATGGCCGCCAAGGGATCATCATGGCTTTGATCAACTCGTTCTGCTAGTAATTCAATCAATTGTTCGCTCAAATTGATAAGTACTTCGCGTTCGGACTCTGAAAAGTTCGCTTGGTACTCATTTGCTCCGTGTCGCCTAAATCCACCAGTCTCGCTACTCAATTTAGAGCTCTTCCTTTGAAATCGTTGCCCAAAGACCATACTCGTGTAAGCGTTGTACATCGCGTTCCATCTCTTCTCGAGATCCATTTGAAACAACAGCTTTTCCATCATTATGCACTTTCAGCATCAATTCAGTGGCATGTTCTTTGGTGTAACCAAAGAGTTCCATGAAAACGTAAGTCACATAGGACATTAGATTTACGGGATCATCCCAAACAATTGTTACCCAGAGTCGATCATTACTAAATATCGCTTTTAACTCTTCATCCAAATGAGTAGTCGATTGGGTTTTAGAACCAGTCTCAGCTTGGGCAGTGATTCGAGTCCGTGACATGCTCTAATTTTATATCTTCAAAACTAACGTATCGCAATTGTGACTGGCGCTGATTGTCCACCGTTTGCAATAACTCTCAACTTCATGAATGGACCCGTACCGGCTGGGTAATTGAATTGATAAACACCATTTGGGTCGGATTTCGTATTTGCAACTTCAGTCCACTTTCCTTCAAACCTTTCAAGTGCGACTCTAATCTCTTTGCCAGGTGTGACTGTTCCTGAAATAGAGATAGCGCTTCTTGCATTGACACTACTTGGTGCTGAGATTTTTATCTGTGGTTTAACTGTTATGGCTTGGATGTTAGAGAGTCCTTCCAGCCGTTCCCAAGTTCCTTCGCTACGTAGGCGGATTGATTGATTCTGTCCTAAATAAAGTTGCAGATTTATCTTGCCATCAACCCCTGTATTTAAGGTAGAAATCTCACGCCAATTGAGTTCATCATTAGTTTTGACTTCCAGTTTGATTGGAAGGGCTGCAATTGGTTGTTTGTCGGCCAATGTAAAGATGCCACTTAGATTTATTGGTGTTCCATAATTGAAATTATCAAAATCCGTCGAGAGCGTAGAGACAACTTTATCTGGCGCAATAGAGAGAGCTACATTTCTAATATTGGTCATTGCCGGTTGATCCTCAAAACCAACTGTCCAGGCTACGAGTCCACCTAGACGATACTTTGCGACCATCTGTGCACGCGCCTCAAATGCCCTTGCATCTTGATACCAAGCAGTTCTGGTTGCAGTACAGCTTGTTGCTAAACCAGTGGAGGTATTTCCGTTGTAGGTCTTTTGGTATGTAAATGTTGCTTCTTGAAATTTTTCATCGTATCTGATTGTCGCGCCATATCCTTCTGCAAGATTTGTCGCGTTTCGCATTAGAAATGTTGCAGCCTTCGCTGAAGTTGAAACAGTCTTAGCAACATCGGCAGGACAGACTCCGGTAACACGTGTTACCCAATCTCGTCCATAGCCTGCAACTCCGACAAAAACTTTAGATGCCGGCATAATTGAAACTGCATATTTAACTGTGTCCTCAGTCCAGGCAATTGGTCCAATCGGCCCAGGTTTTGAAACTGAGAAGTCATAAGTCATGATGCGCAATCGGTCAATAAAAGGTGCAATCTCTGCCCAGGCATAAACATAGTAACCACGTTTACCACTTGCAGGATCCAACAAATACGGAGTGGTCATTGAAAGTAATTTGCCATTAGCTTTCAAAGTATCACTTAGCAATTTAACGAAAGTAACCCAATTTGGCTTGGTCTTGTCCCAGCTCGAATTACCATCAACAAATGCAAACCCTTCAAAATCCAAATCAATTCCATCAAAGTTATTCTGTAAAACAAGATCGTTGATAACTTTTACTGCAGCCTGCCTGCCGCTATCTGTTGCAAGCAAATTTGCCAAGACTAATTTGTCAGTCCCATCGGTAATGGTTGGGATAATTGTGAATCCTGCATTTCGCATCGCTGTTAATGGCTGAATAATTGGAACGCTTGGATTAGCTGGTGAATAAAGATCTTGAATCGATGCAGTCTTGCCGTTGTATTTGAAGGTATACCAAAAAGGCATCACTTCGCGAATTAAGTCTGCGTTGTTTAATGCAGCAGGAAGTGATGTCTTCATTGAGTAATAAGGAATCCAGCCACTATAAATCTTTCGCGGTTGTGGGTTCTCCGCAAACGATGGCTGCAAGTTGAGAAGCAGCAAAGAGCCTATTAGGGCTAACTTTCCCAACTTAATGAACATAAGTCGGAGTTTACTTTTACAGGTAGAATTATCAGATGAAGGACTTACTGCGCACCCAAGATTTATCGCGCGATGATGTCGAACTTCTCTTGGAAACTGCGGCGCGATTTGCAACTGAGCCATTGAGTGCAGCAAATCACTTAAAAAACAAGACGGTTGCCATCTACATGACTAAACCTTCTACCCGAACCAGATTGGCATCAGAGACTGCTACTGCACACTTAGGTGGCACTCCAATCTTTATTCGTGGAGATGAATTACAACTAGGTCGCGGTGAAACCATCGCAGATACTGCAAAAATCATCAGCGGATTTTGTGATGCACTTATTATCAGAACCTATAAACAATCTGAAGTCAATGAATTAGGCGCAAATGCGTCGATTCCAGTGATCAATGCGCTAACGGATGAGGATCATCCGACCCAATTGTTAGCTGACTGGCTCACAATTCGTGAGGTGTTCGGAAAAGAGATAAAGAATCGAAAGTTCTCTTACTTTGGTGACGGCAACAACATGTCTCATGCCTGGTTGATTATGGG
>CAZYJU010000018.1:0-3358 GCA_964647945.1 uncultured Actinomycetes bacterium
ATCCAGTTATATCGCAGCGTAATCAAGTAGACTTCCAAACCTTATGACTCGAAGAGCCCTGGGCCAGTTTGTGCTGGTCGGATTCTTATGGGGAGTTCCCTATCTATTTATGCGAGTAGCAGTCCGCGAATTCGAACCTTCAGTGGTGGTTTTTGGAAGAGTCTTAATCGGAGCCGCCATCCTCTTTCCAATTGCAATTCATAGAAAAGTTATTGGCATAACTATGAAGGGCTTTAAGTGGATCTTTGTTTATGCGGTCCTAGAAATGTGCGGTCCTTGGTATTTGATTACGCACGCCGAGAAAGAGATCAACTCAGGACTTGCCGGGTTGTTGGTTGCAACGGTTCCGATTTGGTCGACAATCTATGCATCAATGGCGGGCGATAAGACAGTTTGGCATGCAAAGCGTTTGATGGGAATCATTATTGGTTTTGTTGGATTGATCTTGATCGTCGGAATCGAAACCATCTCTGGTAGCGCTGATGCATTCTCGATTTTCCAAACAATTTTGGCGGCAATTCTTTACTCCACTGCGATGGCAGTGATTTTGCATAAGATGCCAACCGGAGATGGTGTCGCCATTAATGCGATTGCGATGGCGATTACGGCAGTGATCTTCGCACCCTGGGCGCTAACTAGTTTGCCTTCAACTACCCCTTCTATAAATGCAACTGCGTCTTTAATAGGTCTTGGGGTTTTGAGCACCGGGTTGGCATTTATGATTTACTTTAATTTAGTTCGAACCATCGGCCAGGCCCGCGGTTCACTGGTTACTTATCTAAATACCGCGTTTGCAGTCGTACTTGGAGTTGCCATTCTCAACGAGCCAATAACAATCGGAATGATTATCGGTCTACCGCTGGTATTAATTGGCTCATATTTTGCTTCGCGTAAACCAATTAATAAATAATTAACAAATTTTAGATTATTATGAATTTTTGGAATCTAAATATCCAAGTTTTTCGAGCGCTTTGGCATCACGTTGCCACTCTTTTGAAACTTTAATGTGTAACCCTAAGAAACATTTTGAGCCAAGCAACTTCTCAATATCTCGACGAGCTACGCTGCCAATCTCTTTTAGCATCTGACCTTTATGGCCCAATAAAATTCCGCGCTGTGAATCCCGCTCCACATGGATGGTTGCGTGAATATCTATTAGTTCTTTACCTTCGCGCTTTGAGTATTCATCAATAGTCACTGCGATCGAATGTGGCAGTTCTTGGCGCACTCCTTGGATCGCAGCCTCTCTGATCAATTCGCAGATCATCTGCTCTCTGCTTTGATCGCTACTTTGCGCCTCTGGGTAGTAAAGCGGTCCATCTGGCAGGTACTTACCAAGTAGTTGGCGCACGATATCTACCTGGAGATTCTTAACTGCAGAGACTGGAATGATCTCAGCCCAATCCGCCATGCCACCAACTTCAGTTAATCGCACAGGCAATTGCTCTTTGGCAATCGTGTCTATTTTTGTGACCAGCGCAAACTTCTTAGCTCTACTCTCTTTAATCAAATCCAAGATGAACTTGTCGCCCGAACCGAAATCCTCGTTGGCCGGAAGCGTTACCAAGATTAAATCGACATCACTTAAATTATCTTCTACGACTTGATTTAGTCGTTGCCCAAGCAAAGTCCTTGGTTTGTGTAAGCCTGGGGTATCCACCAAAATTGCTTGAAACCCATCACCATTAACAATGCCTCTGATTGCATGCCTTGTGGTGTTTGGATGATGCGACGTAATCGCTACTTTCTCTCCAACCAGCGCATTTATTAGGGTCGACTTTCCGGTATTCGGCCTACCAACAATTGCCACAAATCCGGATTTCATTGGCTTTATTATCTCATCAACTTACGATTAATTATCCATTAATTTCCCATGAGCTCTAAAGCATCATTTACGCCACAGCAGATTGCTGCAGCGCCTTCTCCGATCAATCTATGACACCCTTCAGATAATGGTGAATTAATTGGTCCAGGAATTGCCATTACAACTCTTTTTAAATCCTGTGCATCGCGCGCAGTTCTAAGCGATCCAGAGCGAAATGCAGCTTCCACAACCATCGTGCCATCACCGATTGCTGCGATCAATCGATTTCTATTTAAGAATCGATGTGGCAGCGCTTTAGTTCCAGGCAAATATTCACTGATCAAAAGTCCAGATTCAGCGATCTCTGCAAATAATCTGGCATTTCCAGCTGGATAGAGCACATCTAACCCTGAAGCTAACACTGCAATAGTCTCTCCTTCGGAGATCAACGCGCCTTTATGTGCTGCCGTATCAATTCCGTAAGCGCCACCACTTGTCACCACCCACTCGCGATCCACAAAATTAGCTGCCATTTCTGATGCAACTCTCTGGCCATATGGCGTTGGGTTTCGAGTTCCGACTATTGAAATCGATTTGCGGTTTAGCAACTCTTTATTTCCCTTGGCAATTAGCCCAATTGGTGGCGCTGGTAATTCATCAAACTTCTCATTCGGAATCAAAAGTTCAAAGCCTTTAGCCTGAATCAAATCAAGAATCTGTTGGCCATTTGTAGAAAGAATTTTGGATACGTCTACCTGATAGCTTCCGGCACGACATAGTTCTAAAACATTGGTTGCTCCCTTTTCGAAGACCTCTCTGGCCCAAAAAGTTATTCCGGCCTCAGTGCTAGCCAAGAGCTGAGCTCTTGCGATCAATTCCTGATCAGAGCTCATGTAAACCTTCTCGAAGTTGAAAACTTTCGATTACTTCATCCAGCGTTGGTTTTGATAGCTCCTTCAAATCTGCCAAAGTCCAACTGGTCCTTATGATTTTATGTAAACCCCTTGCAGTGATCACTTCCTTATCTAACTGTTCGTTTAAGAAATTCATCGCTTTTCGGTCAGGTTGATAGAGAGTTCGAAGCGCTCTTGTAGGTATCTCGGAATTGAGCTTCCAAGGCTCCGATTTAAATCTCTCGGCCGCTCTATTTCTTGCGGCGATTACTCTTTCTCGAATCTTGCTACTTGGCTCGTTGTCTGGTTCAGCTAATTCGACTCGACTTACATTCTCTACTTTCACACGTAGATCAATTCGATCAAGTAGCGGTCCAGATAATTTATTTAGATATCTTCTTATCTGTAGCGAAGTGCAGGTACAACCGAGACCTCTACCGCTAAATTTTCCACACGGGCATGGATTCGCAGCGAGCACCAAGATAAATCGCGCCGGGAAAGTTAGATTTCCATGTGCTCTAGAGATGGTGATCGAACCAGATTCCAGGGGTTGTCTAAGTGAATCTAGAACACCGGAACTACATTCCGGCGCTTCATCAACGAACAAGACGCCATGATGAGCAAGGCTGCAAACTCCTGGCTTAATCGAATGAGAGCCACC
>CAZYJU010000018.1:3458-11084 GCA_964647945.1 uncultured Actinomycetes bacterium
AATGCCGCTCTTACCCGCTCCTTAGATTCAGATAACGCAGCATCCGGAAGTCCAAGCAAGGTAAACCCAGGTAAACCATCAGAGATATCTACCTCCACGTTTATTAATTCGCCAGAGATTCCAGTTAATGCGATCGCCACCGTCTTCGCTAGGCTCATAGAACACCGCTTCGATAATCAATTAAAGGCTTGAGCGTTTTATTTAAAGTAACTGCGGCAACATCCACTTGATAATCACTGCCAAAGTGATTATTTGTAACTAGCCAAGCCAGAGCCAATTTCTGTAGTCGATGGGCTTTCTCCCGATCAATCGCCTCGAGTGGATGGCCAAATGCATAGGAGCTTCGAGTCTTCACCTCGATAATGTGAATCTTTCCGGCGGGGCTCTTCGCGATTAAATCTAACTCGCCACCTTTGGTGCGCCAATTTCGATCGAGTATTGAAAAGCCCAATCGCACCAGATACTCGGCAACCGCCTCTTCGCCAATCGCGCCGATCATTTGATTCTTACGATTTGGTTTTCTTAAATTTCTATCTGCCATGCAGAAAAGATATTTAAATCAAGCTAAATATATTTTGGCCTTCCACAGCTAACTGATTAAAGCTGCCACATTCGAATAGGAACGTCTGTGGATAGCGCTAACACCTAGATCTTTCAAAGATTTAGTATGAGCCGCGGTGATGTAACCCTTATGTTTTGCAAGTCCATATCCCGGATATTGTTCATCTAATTCGATCATAATTCGATCTCTGGTGACTTTTGCGATGATTGATGCAGCGCTAATTGTTGGGGCAACTTGATCGCCTTTCCAGATAGCAAGGCTTGGGATAGACATCCCTTTGATTGCATAACCATCAGTCAGAACATAATTTGGCGCAACTGATAATCCTTGAACTGCCCGCCTCATGCCATCCAAATTGGCCATATGTACGCCGCGTTTATCGATCTCATCAGGCGGAACAATAATTACAGATACCGCAATCGCTTCTTGCTGAATTATCGGAAATAATTCTTCTCGTTGATTTTCAGTTAACTCTTTAGAGTCTCGAATCTTTGAGAGTGTCGGGGCATCTATATCTCGCAAAATCACACTTGCGATTACCAGGGGGCCTGCGCAAGCGCCACGACCTGCCTCATCAACTCCTGCGATCGGAGTTAATCCTGCGCTAATTAATGAGTGCTCAACGAAGGACATTGACGCGATCCAATAACTTCGCGTTCTTAAAGGGCCAAATTACTGAAACTACTCGACCAACCACATTGCTCTCTGGCACAAAACCTTTATTTACATCATCTTGGTGATATCGAGAATCAGCTGATGCGCCACGGTGATCTCCCATTACCCAAATTTTTCCTTCTGGAACGGTCACGTTGAACTTCATCTCGCTTGGGCTATTGCCGGCAAAAATGTATGGCTCAGTGATCTCTTTGCCGTTAACAAGTAACTTGCCGCTCTCTGCGCAACATTGAACGTTATCGCCACCTACTCCAATTACGCGTTTGACCAGATATTGCTTAGCTGGATTAGGAAGAATTCCGATGGCAACTAAAACTTCTTTTGCTTTGGCAATTACAAATGGCTCGGCTGCTTGACCATAGTTTGGTAACCAATTGGCAGGATCACGGAAAACCACTACATCGCCGCGGTTGATATCTCTGCTGATAAATGGAAGTTTATTTACTGCGACTCGATCATTTACCTGCAGGGTGTTCTCCATCGATCCCGATGGAATATAGAAAAATTGAACTAGAAAGGTCTTAATTACAAGAGATACAACAATCGCTACTGCAAGCAGTGCAGGGATTTCGCGAAGGAACGAACCTTTGCGAAACAATTACTTAGCTTCTTCTGCGTCCGCTGCTTCTGGAGTAGTTGGCTCTGCAGATGCAACCTCTTCGGCTGGAGTTTCAACAACTGCCTCTGCAACTGTTTCCACCTCTGCGACCTCTTCTACTGGGGTCTCAACTACCGGTGTTTCAAGTACTGGAGTTGAGGTGATGCCATCGCCATAACCTTCGATGCCATCGCGCTTCTCTTTGATCTTTGATGCCTTACCACGAAGATCACGAAGGTAGTAAAGCTTTGCACGACGTACATCGCCCTTCTTGATTAATTCGATCTTCTCAATAACTGGGGTGTGAACTGGGAAGGTACGTTCGACGCCAACACCGTAAGAGATCTTACGAATAGTGAATGTTTCGCGAACGCCATCGCCTTGGCGACGGATTACGATTCCTTGGAAAACCTGTAAACGGCTCTTGTTGCCTTCGATGACTCGTACGTGAATCTTTAACTCATCGCCAGCACGAAACTGAGGGATATCTTTGCGAAGGCTGGCAGCGTCCAGCGCATCTAGAACGTTCATGGTTACTCCTAAAGTTTCCTGCTAAATCTCTTGCTATGGCCGATGGGCCGAGGGGTAATCCTGCCATATCTGCCAATTACGCTCAAATCAGAGCAGAATCTTCGATAATTCTCCATGTAAATGCGCTCCAGCCGCGATTACCAATTCGCCATGGACAGTGACCTTAGCGCCAGCCTCTTTTGCTATCAATTCTGCAGCAGCTAGGTCCCATTCATAGAGACCCATTTCGTAATATCCATCGACAATACCTGCAGCAACATGACAGATATCAATTGCAGCAGATCCATTTCGTCGATAATCACGAATCTTTAGAATCAAATCATTGAATTGTTTTACTTGTAATTCTCGGAGTTCTTTTCGGTAGGCAAATCCAGTTGCTATCAGAGCTCTATCTAATTCAATTGGGTTGTTACATTTCAAGCTCTTACCATTTAAATACGAACCGCCACCTCTAGTGCCGGTGAAAAGTGTGGAGGTAGTCGGCGAATAGACCACCCCGACTAACGTGCCGCTTTGATCTTTGATAGCGATGCTCACTGACCAGCCAGCCATATCGTAGAAATAATTTACGGTGCCATCTATTGGATCGATTACCCAGGTGTATCCAGATTTTGAGGGGCGGTTTGCGCCTTCCTCTCCGATAATTCCATCATCAGGTCTAGCTTTTAATATCGCATCAACTATCAATTTCTCTGATGCTCTATCCATTTGAGTCACAATGTCTATTGCAGAGGTTTTGGTATCAACATCTAAATGTGAAGGCCTTGCTAGCAATAAATCGCCTGCTTGCTTGGCAATATCAACCGCAAGCTTTAGCAGATCTTCCATACCTAAAGAATACCTCGAAGAACTGCTTTAAGTGCTACTGCAAGATGTAGAGAGTTAGATTAGGCTTCATTTATGTTTAGCAACTATCGAAATATCTTTGCCATTAAAGGGGCTGCAAGATTTTCGATAGCAGGATTTATTGCACGCATGCACCTGTCGATGGATCGATTAGCGCTTCTATTAATTGTGGTTCATGAAACTGGTTCTTATGCGCTAGCTGGATTGATGGTGGCTACCGCATCGGTAGTTATCACGATCTCACAGCCATACTGGTCGCGAGCTGCAGATAACTTTGGTCAGGGGCGAGTCCTATACATAAATACCGTCTTTCGTTTTCTTGGCTTTGCGGTCTTTATCTATTTAGTACATTTTGAATATCCGATTTGGACCTGGTTTCTTTCGATCATCTTTGCAGAGTTGAACACCATCAGCGCTGGCGGATTGGTAAGACGTAGATGGATCTGGGTATTACCGGATCACTCATTAAAAACTACCGCATATTCATTTGAAGCGCTGGTAGATGAGATTATCTTCGTATTTGGTCCATTGATTGCAACCTTTCTATCTACTTCGATTACACCTGAAGCTGGCTTGATTGCTTCTATGATCTTTGTAGTTATTGGTCAGCCAGCGCTAGCTAGCCTTAAAGAGACCGAACCTCCTGCAAATAAGAATGTGCAGAGGAATTCGGTCTCAATCATTCGCCGCAAAAGCGCGCAAGCAATCGTGCTTCCGATCTTCTTTGTGGGCGCGTACTTTGGTTCGATTGGTATCTGCGTAGTTGCTTTCACCAATTCAATAGATAGACCAGGTCTAACTGGGCCAATACTTGCGATCTGGGCGCTAGGAAGTGGCGTTGCTGCACTTTTTAATGGCATCATCAAATGGAAGTTAAATCACGCCCAACTTTTCATTTACTTTCTAGCCTTCCTAGCATTTACCTCCTTGGGATTCCTATTTGCTGATTCACCATTGACACTGACGATCGTGCTCTTCTTTAATGGTTTAGGTATCGCGCCGTTTCTAGTAACTGCATATTCGGTTATGGAAGATGAGGTTTCTACCGACGAATTAACTGAAGCTATGACCTGGGTAATAACTGGAACCCCGACCGGTGGCGCGATTGGTAGCGCGATTGCAGGGCAAGTGATCGATGATTTTGGCACCAGCCAAGGATTTTTAGTCCCAGTGATTGCGTTATTTATCGCTAATTTGGCGCTGCTTCCTTACCTTAAGGTTTGGATTCGGCTACGCTCCCGCTCATGACGGAGCTACGCGTAACTGGCAGAAGCGAAGATGGCACCCATCTACTTCTAACAGATCACGAAGACCGCGAATTTACATTGCGGATTTCAGATAATTTGAAAGCAACAATTAATCAACCTCGATTGGCCTCTGTATCAGCAGAGAGCCCAGAACCAACGATGAGCGTTAAAGAGATTCAAGCAAGGCTACGCGCAGGCGCAACTATCGAAGATTTGGCGCGTGAGGCTGGCTGGTCTTACGACAAGGTCGAACGATTTGCAGGGCCAATCCTCCAAGAGCGCGCATATATCCTCAGTTTGGTTAACAATGTTTCTGTAAAGAACAGTGGCACAAGAGATGCGGCGCTCTTCTTGGAAGTTGTTACGCGAAAGCTATCTGCAAATGGCGTGGTCGCAGATGAATTGGATTGGAATACTCATCGTAGAGAAGATGGTCAATGGGTGATCAAACTTCAATATCCAACTAGCAACCCTGGCGCAGGTCGAGGCGAAGCAGTTTGGTTCTTCGACATGGCAAAGCGAATTGTCGTCGCTGAAGATGATGGCGCTGCATGGATCATGGGTGAAGGCGCGCCAGTTACCAAGGCTTCAGAGCCAGAGATCAATCACGGGTTGGTTTATAACAGCCCAACAGTCACGATCAATTCAGCTCCAACTCCGCGGCTTGCAGTAATCCGTGAGAATGAAGATTTAGAAGATGGAGTAAAAAAGCGCGCTTCGGTCCCATCATGGGATGAGATTATGTTCGGAACTAAGAAAGAGTCCGACGGCTCTGAGCCAAGCGAATAAATAAACCAAATAATCAAATAATTAATTGCATTAGCGGAACGCTCTTTTCGATATCGGTCATGCCTCCGTGGTGGCCAACCATTGCGCTCTCTAATTTCTCCCGCGCTGGATCAATCAATATTCCATCGCCATTTGATACTGCAATTAGATCTCCGATACGTAACGCGAACTCTGGTGGCATAGGCGCTCCAAAGAGCCCTGCGTTTATCGCAGCCTCTCGGGTATAAATAGTTGCAAAATCTCCCAGTTCACTTCGCCATAAATCTGCAATCTCATTGTTGATCTCTGGCCGCGCAAGATAAATATGTCTTGCACGTGGTTCGCCTGCGATAGTTGAGACTTCAGTCAGCAATAAGTTATCCCGGCCGATTACCTTCTTCTCGCCCGCATTCATCATTCCGTGATCACCAGTGATCCAGATTCTCGTATCTTTCGGTAATCTAGCTCGAAGTTGGCCAACTAAATTATCGATCATTCTTAAAGCTTCTAGCCATTTATCAGAACCATAGCCGGCAACATGGCCTGCCACATCTAAATCATTTACATACAGGTAAACAAAAGCGGGCGTCTTTTGTAGCGCTGCAACTGTCTCAGTTACCAAATCTGGATAGAGATTTGCGCCGCGATACTTTGCCCCTCGAAATACCGCTCTGGTAAAACCAGTATCTTCATATCGCTTTGCAGCAACGTGTGAAACTTCAATTCCATTTCTGGCCCCAATTTCAAAGAAAGTATCCTTCGGCTGCCAAATTACTGGATCAATTCGTTCATCCCACTTAAGTGCATTTAAAACTCGGTTATCTGAATGCGGTACCCGAACTGTGTAACCAAGCATTCCATGTTCGTTGGGCATCGAACCAGTCATTAGCGTTGCCAACGAAACAGAGGTAGTGCTTGGAAATGCAGTTTCAATATCTCCAAAACTCTTACCTGACATAATGTTTGGCATCAACTCTGGGAAGTCATCCAAAGCATGAGCTCCAAAACCATCAATTAAGAAAAGCACTTCACGACCAGTTATCGATGTGCCAAGGCGTGTTTCGTATTGAGCAACTCCCAAACCAGCGAAGATCGCTGGGGTTACTTCGCTCAATTTCATGGATTTATTCTTTCATTAAATCTCGCGTAAAATCCTTTTATGATCTTCTCACCTGAGGTAGAGAACGCACTTGCTTCTAGAAAACCTGTCGTAGCGCTCGAATCAACCATCATTAGCCATGGTTTACCCCGACCTACCAATCTAGAAGTTGCACGCGAAGTAGAAGAGATTGTTCGTGAAAATGGGGCGACTCCTGCGACTATAGCAGTGATAGATGGTGTTGCACATGTTGGATTGACCGATGAACAACTCATCGCAATTGCAAATAGAGATGATGTAATCAAAGCATCGACCAGAGAGCTAGCAATCGCAAGAGCCAAGCATTTATCTGCTGCTACCACGGTCGCAGCTACCGCACACTTAGCAGCCAAAGCTGGCATTAAAGTCTTTGCAACCGGTGGTTTAGGTGGCGTACATCGTGGCGCTAACGAATCTTTTGATGAATCAGCCGACTTAACTGCCTTGGCAGGTCTTGATATGACTGTGGTCTGCGCCGGCGTGAAATCAATTCTGGATGTCTCTGCCACATTGGAGCGTTTAGAAACTTATGCGATTGGGGTTGTCGGTTACAAAACCAAGCGATTCCCAGGTTTCTACCTAACTGATTCTGGCTTTGAGTTGGAATTTCAAGTCGATACACCAGCAGAGATTGCATCGATCATAAATGCCCGTGCCGAAATGGGGACCGAGAAGAACGCTTTGATTGTCGCTAACCCAGTTAGAAATCAGATGGATCGCACATTGCATGATCAACTTCTTGAAAGTGGTTTACAAGCGGCAGCAAAAGCGAATATTCATGGCAAAGAGACCACCCCATTCTTGCTTGAGTTCTTCCATACCCAATCTAAAGGCGAATCACTTAGAGTAAATATAGAGATTATCAAAGGCAACAGCGCGCTAGCTGCGCAGATTGCAGCAGCGCTTTGAAAAAGATCCTCTGCATGGGTGATGTTGCGCTAGATGTAATTGCGCAATTGAAAGAACCAATCAATTACGGAAATGACACTGCCGCCCGTATCTCAACCCACCCAGGCGGACAAGCTGCCAATGTCGCAACCTGGATCACCCGCACTAATAACAAGGCCGCAATTGTGGCCAGAGTCGGAAATGATCCAGTTGGTTTTGCGCTAGTTAGCGATCTCGATAAATATGGCGTCGAGCACCGTGGATTGATGAATTCAGGACGTCCATCTGGAGTAGTCGTGATTTTGGTTGATTCCAACGGCGAAAGAACCATGTTCCCAGATAACGGAGCAAATGCAGATTTAGAGGTCGGAGA
>CAZYJU010000018.1:11184-12869 GCA_964647945.1 uncultured Actinomycetes bacterium
TATAAGGATCAATTCGCAAAAGTTCCTGCTGTCACTACAAATGTGGTTGATACCACTGGCGCTGGAGATTCTTTTGCTGCAGGTTTCATTCCAAAATGGTTAGAAGAGAACAACTTGGAAGATGCTTTAAATGCAGGTACTGCACTTGCTGCAAAATGTGTTTCGATAGTTGGGGCGCGCCCTCCCCTAAATTAAAGGCATCTATTGGCAGAATTCCTGCCTATGGCAGCATCTACAAAGAGCTCGGGCAAAGGTAAAAATACTGGCCCAAAACCTGGCGAACATCCGGGAAAGATTGTTGATATCGATGTGGCATCAGAGATGTCCGAATCATTCTTGGAGTATGCGTACTCAGTAATTTACTCACGCGCACTTCCTGATGCGCGTGATGGTCTAAAGCCAGTGCATCGAAGAATTCTTCATCAGATGTCTGAGATGGGACTTCGACCTGATCGTGGACATGTAAAGAGCGCTCGTGTAGTCGGTGAAGTGATGGGTAAGTTGCATCCACATGGTGATGGTGCAATTTATGATGCGCTAGTTCGAATGGCGCAGAACTTCTCGATGCGCCTTCCTTTAATTGACGGCCACGGAAATTTCGGTTCATTAGATGCGGGCCCTGCCGCCATGCGTTACACCGAAGCGAGGCTTGCAACCCCTGCGATGGCGATGGTCGCAGAGGCCGATGAGAACACCGTTGATTTTGGTCCAAATTACGATGGCCAATTAGCAGAACCGCTAGTACTTCCTGCAGCTTTTCCAAATCTATTGGTAAATGGCGCTACCGGAATTGCAGTTGGTATGGCCACAAATATGGCTCCACATAATTTAAGTGAAGTTGTTGCAGCTACTAAATATCTCATCGAGAATCCAAAGGCGACCACTAAGCAGCTAATGAAATTTGTGCCTGGACCTGATTTTCCAACTGGCGGCGAATTAGTCGAGATAGATGGAGTCACCGAGGCTTACAACACTGGCAAAGGTGCGTTCAAGATCCGTGCCACCGTCGAAATTGGAAAAGTTTCTTCACGTAAACAAGGCATCATCATCAAGGAACTGCCTTATAACGTCGGTCCAGAGAAGATCGTAGAGAAGATCGCTGAAGTCGTTAAGAATAAGAAGATTCAAGGTATCAGCGATATCGTGGATCTATCTGATGGCAAGACTGGTACCAATGTGGTCATCGAACTTAAGAATGGCTACGAACCTGATGAGGTGCTTCAAAAACTCTACAAGTTAACTCCGATGGAGCAACAATTCTCCATAAATGCGGTGGCATTGGTGAATGGAAAGCCGCAGACTCTTGGGCTAAAAGAACTACTCCAGGTCTTCATCGACCACCGAATTGAAGTTGTGAAGCGCCGCTCTGAGTTTAGAAAAGATAAGGCCGAAGCTCGCCTATTACTTGTAGATGGTCTGCTCAAGGCGATTATCGATATCGACAAAGTCATCAAGATTATCCGTGGTTCTGAAGATGCATCCGCTGCAAAGGATGCATTGATCAAGAATTTCAAATTAAAAGAGGAGCAAGCGGTCTACATCTTAGATATGCCACTTCGTCGCCTTACCAAGATGAGCAAACTCGAACTTGATACCGAACAGAAAGAGCTCAAGAAGACTATTGCTGAGCTAACTGCGCTATTAAAGAGCGAAGATGCCATCAAGGTAAAAGTTGCCGAAGAGGT
>CAZYJU010000019.1:0-4225 GCA_964647945.1 uncultured Actinomycetes bacterium
AGCGATCCCAATATCTCATTTAGTATCTCATTTGACATTACGGGCGCTTTGGAAATTTCCCAAAATTTGGTGGACGCTTCTCTTTGTAAGCATCGCGACCTTCTTGACCTTCTTCAGTCATATAAAACAAGAGCGTGGCATCGCCCGCAAGTTGTTGTACGCCAGCTAGCCCATCATCAGCTGCATTCAATCCAGCTTTAAGCAATCTCAATGCCAACGGTGAATTCTGGAGCATCTCTCGCGCCCACTGAACAGTCTCCGCTTCCAATTCTTTGATTGGAACAACTGTGTTTACCAATCCCATTTCGAGCGCTTCTTTTGCATCATATTGGCGAGTTAGAAACCAGATTTCGCGAGCTTTCTTCTGCCCAACATGTCTTGCTAAAAGTCCAGCGCCATAGCCGCCATCAAATGAGCCAACCATTGGGCCAGTCTGTCCAAACTTTGCATTGTCGGCTGCAATCGTTAAATCACATACAACATGTAAGACATGTCCGCCACCGATTGCCCAACCTGCAACCATGGCAATTACTGGCTTTGGCATTCTGCGAATCTGAACTTGCAAATCTAAAACATTTAGACGACCAATTCCTTTATTACCAACTTGATCATCGCCAATGTAGCCATCGTCACCACGAGTACTGATATCTCCACCAGAGCAGAAAGCTTCATCACCTGCGCCAGTGAAAATAACTACGCCAACTTTCTCATCATCTCTGGCTAAATCAAATGCCTCTTTTAATTCGATGATTGTTTGTGGTCTAAAAGCATTGCGCACATGCGGACGATTAATGGTGATTTTTGCAATTCCGTCTGCAGTCTCATAAACGATATCTTGAAATTCTTTGGCACCTTTTACCCAAGCAGGGATGCTTCGGCTTGGGAACTCCCGCTTGATTGGCTTGCTCATGCGCCTTAGCCTACGGGGGTAATGGAAAACGGCGCAAAATCAAGCAAGTGGGTAGACCCTTTTAGATATCAAGAATCGTGGTCTATCACACAAGCAATGGAAAATTTATCGCTGGCGCTAAAAAATGGAATTGATATCGCTATAAAAACCAGTGGTTCAAGTGGTACACCAAAAGAAATCTTAATTCCTGCTAGCGCATTGATTTTTAATGCACGCAATTCAAATCAATTTCTTGGCGCCAAACCTGGCGAACGATGGTCGCTATTACTTTCACCAATTCATACGGCAGGGTTAAATGTTTTAGTTAGATCCATGGAACTCGGGACCGAACCAGTCACCGTCGATCAAAGCGCTGATTACTCTGCGATTGTTCCAACTCAATTGTTCCGTGCGTTAAATGGCGATACCAAGTTGTTAAATCATTTGCAGAATTGCAAGAAAATCTTGGTAGGTGGCGCAGCCGCTGATCCAATCTTGATTAATGATGCCGAGCGCGCCGGAATACGTTGCGTAACTACGTATGGCATGACAGAGACATCTGGCGGATGTGTTTATGACGGAGTTGCCCTGCCTGGCGTTGAGATTCGAGTATCCGAAACCATTGAAATAAAAGGTCCGATGTTGGCGAAAGTTCCAACCAAAGATGGTTTCTTTGTAACCAATGACATTGGGTATCTAAAGGATGGAAAACTTTATGTCACTGGTCGAGCTGATGATGTGATCATCAGTGGTGGTAAGAATATTTCACTAAGCGCCATAGAGAATTTTTTAGGTATTGAATATGGCGCGCTTGGAAAATCCTCTGAAGAATGGGGAACTTCTCTAGTTATAGCCACCACCAGTTCAAATTCCGATGCAGAGATACAAAGCAAGTTATCAAATGAATTTGGTATCAAAGCCGAAGAGATAATCAGAATCAAGGAGATTCCACGCACTGTGCTGCAGAAAGTAGATCGCATAGAACTTGGTAAGTTACTCCCAAGATGAGTAAATGGATTGAGGGAGCTAGACCTCGCACACTGCCCGCTGTGATTACCCCGGTATTCGTGGCCGTTGCCATCGCTTATCCAGCTTTTGATTTTATTAATGCGCTTCTGGCACTAACTGTTGGATTGGCACTTCAAATCGGAGTTAATTATGCAAACGATTACTCCGATGGAATCCGCGGTACTGACTCCGAACGAATCGGACCAACAAGATTAGTTGCAAGTGGTTTAGCTAGCGCAAGTGAAGTTAAAAATGCAGCTTTATCTGCATTTGCAATTGCAGCCATCGCTGGGGCTTATCTTGCATCCCGTACCAGTTACTGGTTACTTGTAATCGGCGCAACTGCCATCGTCTCAGCCTGGCGCTATACCGGTGGCAAGAATCCATACGGTTATCGGGGATTGGGCGAACTATATGTCTTCATCTACTTTGGACTTGTTGCGACTATCGGCACTTACTACGCCCAGACTGGATCGGTTGATATTGCAGCTGTGATGGCTGGAATCGCAAATGGCGCAATCGCTTGTGCAATCTTGATGGTAAATAACATCCGAGACATAGAAGGCGATGCCAAATCTGGCAAATTAACTCTGGCAGTTCGAATCGGAGATACGCGTGCCCGCCGATTATTCATGTTCTTGATCTTTATCGCCATCTTCACAGGATTTTCCATCTCAATTTTGGTCGCTTTGGGAATAATCCCCGCAATTCGGTTATTAAATGAGATAAAGTACAAAAAGGGTCGCGAATTGATTTCGGTACTTGAGGCAACTGGAAAATTTCAGTTGATAATAGGAGTACTGATAGCAGTCGGTTCACAAATAAATATTTAATATAAATATTTAATATAGTATTTAAATAGGAGGCGAAGATGGTAAGGATTCTTTTTACGTATGTGCTTCCAATTGGTCTTGCTATCTACGCCATCTTTGATATTTCTCGCACCGATGAATCAGATATCAAGTTACTTCCAAAATGGGGTTGGTTCTTAGTGAGCGTTCTGATCGGAATCATCGGACCAATTGCTTGGATAATTGCAGGGAAGAATCGCAGGCCAAAACCTCCAAAGAGAGGCAAGGGCCCAATTGGTCCCGATGATGATCCCGACTTCTTAAGGAAGTTGTAGAGGAAGCTATAAAGAAAGCTTTAGTTATCTTTCTTTGAATCGTGATCTGATTTCTTATCAGCAGAGATTCGACCAGCATGCGCTTGGGCTGTTGGATCCTTCTTAACTTTCATAAAGCTCGCTACCGTCGAAATCAACAAGATCGCTCCGATTACTGCAAGGCTTACAACCGTTGGGATCTTTGGAACTTCTGCGAATACCTCATGTAGATAAGTGACGATCAACTTAACGCCAATGAACATCAAAATTACGGATAAGCCAAGGGATAGATACACAAGTTTGTCGAGTAATCCCTTTAAAAGGAAGTAAAGAGCACGAAGGCCAAGTAGCGCAAAAGCATTGGCGGCGAATACTAAGAATGGCTCTTGGGTAACACCAAATGTTGCCGGAATTGAATCAAGAGCAAATAGCAGGTCTGTTGATGCGATTGCAATCATCACTAAGAACATCGGCGTAGCTAAGCGCTTGCCATTTACGCGGGTGAATATCTTTGAGCCATCATATTCATCGGTCATTGCAATGCGTTTCCTGATTGACTTTACAAATACGTTGTCTTCAGGAGATGGATCTTCATCCCAGTGCTTGAATAATCCAACACCGGTCCAAATCAAGATTGCACCGAAGATAACGAATGTGAAGCTAAAGGCAGCTAAGGCTGCTGCGCCAACGGCAATAAAGATCGCACGAAGCACTAGCGCAAGAATTACGCCAAACATCAATACTCGTTGATGGTATATCGATGGAACTGCAAACTGCGTCAGAATAATAATGAATACGAATAAGTTATCGACTGAAAGTGACTTCTCTACTAGGTAAGCCGCGAAATATTCGGTTCCAAATTGCGAACCTGCGGTCTGCCAAACCCAGATTCCGAATGCGACTGCTACGCCAATGTAAAAGATCGACCAAATTGCAGCTTCTTTAAACATGACATCGTGTGGTTTGCGACTTACCGTAAGTAAATCAACAACAATCAGAACCAAAATCGCGCCAACTACCAGCGCCCAAGTTAAGAGACTTACATCCATTTTTATCTAACCTAATCGTTGAAGGGGCAGTTACTTGCCAAGGTCTCCCTCACCACTAAGTGGTCGCAGCTCCGGGATATCTCTATCCGTATTGACGAAGTTGCGTTAGCGAGGTACTCCCCTTAACTGTGCTTAAGTCTATTTTCCAAGGCTTAATCGTTGCAAATCAAAGCC
>CAZYJU010000019.1:4325-12521 GCA_964647945.1 uncultured Actinomycetes bacterium
TTTATAAGCCGGAGTAGGTGTGCTTGCCGGTTCCCCAAATATTTATGTAAATATAATTAAAGAGGAATGTCGAACCTGCAATTAAACATAACCAAGCCGCTTTTCGCCCTTTCCAACCAACGGTTACGCGCGCATGTAAATATGCTGCATACGCCACCCAGGTAATGAAGGCCCAAGTCTCTTTTGGATCCCAACCCCAATATCTTCCCCATGCGCTCTCAGCCCAGATTGCACCTGCGATAACTGCAAATGTCCAAAGTGGAAATACAAATGCCACCAAACGATAAGAGAGTTGATCAAGCGTTTCTAATTCAGGTAAGCGCTTCGCCCATGGATTGCGGCCACCTTTTCGCTCAATTGAATCTAGCCATAGATACATTCCTGAGATCACATTTGCTAAGAAGAAGACTCCGCCTGAGATGATTGCTGCAGAGACGTGGATAACTAACCAAGTTGACTTTAGCGCCGGTACTAATGGAGCACTTGGACGATAAAGAATGGTTACAGCAGTTCCGAGAACCAACAAGATAAAGATTGCTATCGGTAAACCAAGCCAACGTAAATCATATTTTCTTAAAGTTACTAAGTAGGCGATACTAAATGCGAGCGCACCAGTGATGGAGAATTCGTACATATTGCTCCATGGGACACGACTTGCAGAGATTCCGCGAGCAACTACACCTATAAATAACAGCGCTGTTCCAAGAATCATCATCGCGGTTGCAATACGCGCAGCTTTTTCAGTCTTTGAGTAATCCAAAGTCTTTGTTAGTAAATTACCTTCATGCGCTGCGGCGTTCTCTGGCTTTCGAAGCGACCAAGCGGTTTCGAAAGCGTGGCCCAAAAATGCCAAGGTATAAACCACCATGCTGGAGTAAACGAAGTAGTTTGAAAGATAGGCCCAATTTCTGCTGCTCATGACATCTCCTTAACTGACTTAACTAGCCCTGCAATCTCTGCTTCCAAACCTGGTGCGGCATTCTTTGCCAACCCTGCAACTTCTAACTCTGAACCACTTCGTCTAATCCAGATACGGCGATGGCGGGCAAATAGCGAAGCCAATAATCCTAGAATCGCCAGAATTCCACCAATTAGCGCTAATTGCTTACCTGGATCTCGAACGATATTCAGATTTACCCAAGGTACATAACCCTCAAAAGTCATCGAACCTTCCGCAAATTCGTAAGTTTCGCCAACTTTCAAAGCGACAGTACCGATTTCTTTCATCTTATCTGTATTTAACTTGTAAACCGATTGCGGAATTCCGTTATCAACTTGTAAGTCTCCGACCCACACACCAATCAAAAGTCTTGGGTCTAAAGCTTCTGGGTAAGCGCTTCGCGCCGGCTGGCCTTCTGGAAGATCATAAGTTGGAAAAAATGAAGCAACAAAACCTATTTGCGGATCGGTATCTGGAACTTTGATCGCACCAATTGATGCCAAGTTAGAGTCTTGCGGCAACAATGGAACTGCACCTTGATAAACAATCTTTCCCGACGGGTTTCGTACGGTAACCAGTGGTGAATAACCATTTGCTTGTAGATATACAGAGGTAGATCCAAACTTAAGTGGTGAATTCACTTTGATAGTAGTGCGTACCGGCTTGGCATCAGGGCTTTCTGCAACAGATACGTACAAGGTGTAATCCTCAGGCATGCTCGTTACAGGGTTGTACTTTGCTACAAAATTTTCAGCTTTAATGATGAATGGTGGCAAGTTCTTTTCAGAAAACAATTTTCCATAAGTAACAGAGTCATAATTAGTTGGGATGTTCGTAAAGCGCTCCCCAACATTTACAATCGAATCCGCCCTCATGCCAAATAGCGAACCGACGCTGACGCCAAGTAAGATCAAAATCAAAGATAGATGGAAGATTAAATTACCAAATTCGCGTAGGTAACCCTTTTCAGCGCTAATCCAATCTGCTTCAGTTCGAACTCTAAAGCGATTCTTACGAAACCAATTTAATGAAGCATCAAAATCACCAGTGAAGGTTTGAAAATGCTCCATCCGATCCAATCGACTTGGCGCAGCTGGAGGTTGATTGAAAGTGGACTTTGCATGCTCAATAGTTCTTGGAATCACACAGCCAATCAATGAGATGAATAGCAAGATATAGATCGCGCTAAACCAAGGTGAACCGTAGACATCGAACATCCATAATCTATCTAGGAATCTTGCTAAATCTGGATTTTGTTCGAAGTAATCTCTAACCGGTATCGGGCCATTGGTGCGTTGCGGCAAGAGTGATCCTGGAATCGCAGCAAGCGCAGTTAATAGCAAGAGAATTAACGCGGTGCGCATACTGGTCAATTGACGCCATAAATAACGCCAACTTCCTACAAAACCTAATCGCAGATCGCTCATAACACGGGCTCAAATCCGGAGATCAAATTTCGAAGCGAGATCATCCAGTTATCCCAAATTCCGGTGATCTGCATAAGTCCAACCAAAATCAAGAAGCAACCACCAATAAATGAAATCCGATCTCCATTTCTTGATAAGAATTTTCTGATCTTTTCTGAGCGATCTAGATATAAACCACTTAAAATAAATGGCGCTCCCAAACCAAAGCAATAACCAACAGAGAGAATTGCACCTCGGGTTGCGCTAGCGCTTTCAATTGCCAAGGTTTGTACTGCAGCTAACGCAGGGCCAATACATGGAGTCCAACCCAAGCCAAACATGAAACCTAAAATTGGCGCACCAAGTAATCCGCTATTAGTAGTTCTGGTTAATTTGAAGGAGCGCATCGCTTTGATGCGACCCATAAAAATCAATCCCAATAAAATAGTAAGCACACCCAAAACTTGCGAGATACCTCTTTGATTGGCAGAGATAGTGCTACCTAAACCGCCAAATAACGCACCATACGTAACAAAGAGCGCGGTAAATCCAAGAACAAATAGCGCAGAGCCTGCCAATATCCGTCCACGGCTATTTGAGAAGCCAGCGGCATAACTTAAATAACCTGGCACCAATGGGATCACGCACGGAGATGCAAAGGAGATTAATCCAGCAAGTGCTGCGATGGGAAGTGCCAAAATTAAATTGCCAGACAATAAATAGTTAGCTAAATCAGTTCTCATTCGGCGTGGATTTTCTCTATTAGATCGCGTAATGAACTGTATGTAACTTGTCCCGAAACTCGGGCAGCAACCTGACCTTTTTTATCCATAATCAATGTGGTTGGAATTGCATTTGCTGTGAGTGTATTTCTAAATCCAAGTAACACAGAGTCGTCGACCAAAGTTGGATATGGAATTTTGAATCGCTCTTCGAATGCCCTAGCTGCAACTTCAGAGTCGCGAGTCAAAACTCCTAGAAAGACCACACCTTTATATTTCTCTGCGAGCGCTGCAAGCGTCGGCGCTTCCGCTCTACAAGGAGCGCACCAAGAGGCCCAGACGTTGACCACCACAATGCCACCATTTGGTAGTTGGAAATTTTCGCCATCCAAAGTTCGACCGGTAAGAACTGGACCCATTTCGCGATCGTTCTTATCGATAAAAGTTACAGTTCCGTTTCCGGCTACATAACTCTTGGTTGCAACCTGTTGGCCACCACCGCCACAGCCAACCAAGATGGCAGCTAGCAGCGGGATTGCGATTAATTTTTTCAAGGTAAGAGGTGCTTTGCCGGTTCCGAGTAACTCAAATCTGAAATCATTCCCTCAGAATCAAAGTGAATTGATGTCACAGACGCCAAAGTGCAGATTCTTTTGCGGGGATCATGTAAGAAACTTCTACCTTCAATTGCGCTACGTAATATCCAAATTGGTAATTGATGTGAAACCACAACTGCATCTCTACCTGCTGCGGCATCCCTGGCTGCAAAGACCGCTGCCAACATTCGATTAACTTGCTCTACATATGGTTCGCCCCAAGAAGGACGCCATGGATTCCAAAGTTTTGGCCAAGCAGATGGTTTCTTCAAGACTCCATCGCCAACACCGAAAGGTTTTCCCTCAAAAATATTTGCCGCCTCGATCAAGCGCTCATCAGTTTTGATTTCTAAACCATGCGCATCTGCAATTGGTTTTGCTGTCTGCTGAGCACGCTCAAGTGGTGAGGCATGCACCGCTGCTAAATCGAGAGCTTTTGACCACTCTCCGAGAACTTTGGCCATCTCTTCGCCGCGCTTTGATAGAAACCAACCTTTTTGACGGCCGTAAAGAATCTTTTGGGGGTTTTCTACCTCGCCATGTCGAACCACATGCACGCTAGCCATTGGGAAATGATAAAGCGTTTAGGGTTAAGGCATGGCCGCCAGAAGCGCTGCATTCTTTGACCTTGATAACACTTTGGTGCGTGGGTCAACCCTTTACTTCCTAGGGCGTGCCATGTATCAACGTGGTTTCTTCACAAAAGCAGATATCTCAAAATTTGTTGTAGCTAATGTGCGATTTAGATTAACGGGTACTGAGAAACCTGAAGTAATCGCTCGTTTTCAAAAAGCTGCCACTGATTTCATTGGCGGACATGATGTAAATGACATTTATGCAATTGGCCAATCGGTTTATGACGACTATGTCTCGCCATCCTTGATTAAAGGAACCATCGAGTTAGCAAAACAACATTTAGCTGAAGGATCTGAAGTGTGGCTGGTAACTGCGGCCCCCGAAGATATGGCAAAACTGATTGCAGACCGCCTGGGATTTACAGGTGCTATCGGTACCAAGGTGAAAATTGAAGATGGCAAATACACTGGAGATTTGATTGGAAATATCTTGCATGGCTCTGAGAAAGCACGTGCAGTTCGCGAACTGGCTGCAGAACGGGGATTCTCCTTGAAAAATTGTCATGCATATTCAGATAGCGCTAGTGATTTTCCATTATTGCAATCTGTCGGAACGCCACATGCAATAAACCCAGATGCGAGACTTCGTATCAAAGCTCTGGCAGAAGGTTGGCAGATGCATGATTTTCGAAAATTTAGAAAGTTAAATCGCCTGCTGGGTCCGGCAATTAGCCGAATCGTTGCGCTTGGTACGTGGATTACGCCTAGATCTCGAGGGGATAAAGGCGGCGAATAGTAAGCCTCTAATAGTCGACTAATATAGGCAGGTTATGTATCGCACCTTCGCTGATTACCTGCGCTCACTTGATGATGTCGCGCTATCGCGGATGTTTGCATTGCGACCTGACTTAATTTCACCAACTCCGCCCGATTATGCAGCGCTTGCAGTTAGAGCAAATAGCGGCCCAAGCATTTCTAGAGTAATCGATTCGCTCAATGCCTTTGAGTTGCAGGTTCTTGAAGCGTTAATGTCATTAGAAGAGCCAATTAAAGTCAAAGAATTAGAGAAGATCACAGATACTTCGGCAAGATTTGTTTACAAAAAATTTGAAGAGATCGGAATTGTCTACGAAGGATTGATACCGACAACTTTGCGTGAAGCAATTGGCGCAGAACCTGCAGGTTTGGGACCAAGATCCCTTGCAAAATTAGATTTCAAAGAGCTAGATAAAGCCCCAGATAGCGCAAAGAAGGTAATGAGCGCACTTACTTGGGGGCCACCTCGAGGAAGCGTGGGCGATATCAAAAATCCAGGCCCCGGAATTGCTTGGCTACTTGAACGCCACTTTGTAGTTCCGTTAGATCAAAAACATGTGGTGATGCCTGCTGAAGTTGCGATTTATCTTCGCGGCGGCAAAGTACATAAAGAACTTCACGCCAAAGCGCCAGAGCTTGAAGGCAAGAAATACAATCAGAGCGATATTGATAGAGCAGCAATTGCAAATATCTCAAATGTGCTTCGTTGGTGTGAGGAGCTCTTAAATTTCTGGGGCGAAGTTGCACCGACTGCGCTTCGTGCAGGCGGGCTTGGCATTCGCGACTTAAAAGATACTGCGAACCATCTTGGAGTCACCGAAGGTTGCGCTGCATTTGTTGCAGAGCTCTGCTATCTATCAGGTTTAGTTGCAATTGATGCAGATGAGAGCATCGCACCCACAAATCAATTTGATATCTGGTTGACTCAAGATTTTGAAACTAAATGGCGAAATTTAATCTCGCTCTGGATTTTAACTTCCCGAGTTTCTGGTTTAGTTGGACGTAGCGAACAGAAGTTTGCCGCGCTAGGCCCTGAGTTAGATCGAATCAGCGCTGCAAATGTGCGCTCCAGGATTTTAGATGAACTGAAAAGTCATATCGAACTCTCTCCTACTTTGAACTCATTTACAGAGCGCATGAAATGGTTAGCGCCTTTACGTCGTGGCGCTAATTTGCGTGACGATCTAGTTAAGTGGACCTTAGAAGAGTGCGAATGGCTAGGTATTACTGGCCTTGGTGCGCTATCCACCTTTGCAGCCGAACTTCTTGATGGAGATGATGATTTAGGAGTTAATGCGGCACTTCCTACGCCGATTGATTTCATAACTATTCAAAGTGATCAAACGGCAATCGCACCCGGACCGCTACAACATGAATTAGCAGTTGAAATGAGCCAAATTGCAGATATCGAAAGTCGTGGTGCAGCTACAGTTTATCGATTCACTGAAAGTTCTATACGCAGAGGTTTGGATCATGGCAAAAGTAGCTCTGAGATCAGCAAATTCTTAAACAAAATCTCTAAGACCACATTGCCACAGCCACTTGAATATTTGATTACTGACACCGCCAGAAAACATGGCCAACTGCGGGTTGGTGCGATTCATTGCTACTTGCGCTGTGAAGATCCTTCAGTGCTCACCGAGATCATGGCAGATAAGAAAATTGATCTAGCACTACGCCAAATTGCCCCAACTGTTTTAGTTTCAGATTTTGATATCGATGAAGTCTTAGGTGCGCTAAGAAGCAACGGTTATCTACCGGCTGCTGAGAGCGCTCAAGGAATCTTGCTTAGCTCTCCACACAATAAGAGAGTCAAGAATCGACCTAAACCCCCAAGAATCGTCGGCGAGATCGAACCACCAACTGCTGAGGCAATCACTGCAGCAATTAGAACCATCAAAGTTGGAGAACAATCCACTGCAAAGCAGGCGCAATTACGTAGCAATGGTGCCTTGCCGCGAACTACAGCAAGTGAGACTTTAGAGATCATCAATAAGAATTTAAGTCGAACACTTTCAATCGGTTATGCAGATAACAATGGCGGCGTTTCTCATCGAATCGTTGATCCGCAGCAAATTGCAAATGGCGTCTTACTTGCTCGCGATCACAGCACTGGAGAGTTGCAGAGCTTCAAAATCATTCGTATTACAGGGGTCGCGCCACTATGAGCACCGTTACTGGCAGAATTGACCCTATGTTGCAAGCTTTGGAATCGTTGGTAAGAGCAGAGTCTCCTACTGAAGACTTAGCTGCTTGTCGCAAAGTTGTAGAGCTCGCTAGCAAAATTGCAGAGGCCGAACTTGGTAGCGCAGCTCAGATACTTGAAGTAAATGGCCGCCCAATTTTTTGGTGGGGAGATAAAAATCCTAAAGTGGTCTTACTTGCACATTTAGATACCGTCTGGCCGATTGGTTCCTTCGATCCCATCTGGCAGATCGATGGTGATGTGATTCGTGGTCCCGGAACATTTGATATGAAAGTCGGATTTACCCAAGCGCTATTTGCGCTAAAGGGAATTGATGGACCAGTTGCGCTGATTGCAACTACCGATGAAGAAACCGGAAGTTTTGCATCTCGAGATTTAATCAAAGAGGTATCAAAGAACGCTGCTGCAGTTCTCGTTTTAGAGGCCTCGCTTGATGGAAAAGTTAAGACTGGCCGTAAAGGCACTGCAATGTATGAGATTAAAGCTATTGGTCTGGCAGCGCATGCTGGTCTCGAACCTGAAAAGGGAATCAACGCCTCAGTAGAGCTTGCAGCACAAATACTGGAACTTAAAGGACTTGAATCAAAAGAACATGGCACAACTGTGGTTCCGACCATGATCAAAGGTGGCACAACCTCAAATACTGTTCCAGAAATGGCCAGTGTCGAAATCGATGCACGTTCATTTAATCAAAGAGATTTAGAGCGAGTAGATGCTGCAATCAAGTCACTTACTCCAAAGACAGCTGGTGCAAAATTAGAGATCACTGGTGGACTTAATAGACCAGTACTAGAACCAAAATCAACCAAAGAGCTCTACGAAATTGCCGAGCAAGTTGCAGTAAAGATGGGTATTGCTCCACTTGGAAGCGCTGAGGTAGGTGGCGCAAGTGATGGCAACTTCGCTGCTGCTGCCGGCGCTCGAGTATTAGATGG
>CAZYJU010000020.1:0-12253 GCA_964647945.1 uncultured Actinomycetes bacterium
TGTTCAACGAGGTGAACGAGTTGGTCTCGTGAATAACCACAGTCGAACGTGCTGCATTTGCGGCTGGAACTGCATATAGACCTGCAATTGTCAGACCCGCAACGCTGGCCACGGTAATGACCTTGCGCACGACGTTTGATGATTTCATTTATTCTCCTTTTAGGGGTTAATCGCCCCGAGGCGCCAGTCCTAGCTAGTGACTACCAACTCGTGACGAATTGGGCTAATCGTGCCTGAACTGAACAAAATAGACAAATGGTTTTTCTGGAGAATTAAGCGGACTTTTATAACGCTTTCTTTACCTACTCACCCTTAATCCTGCTGAAGGCTATTTCAATGGCTTGTGTGGAGTGATTTGGATTAATTGCCAGATCTAGCAGCTTCGAACTCATTTCTAGATAGGGATTTTCTAGTCAAACTCATTATCAAGAAAGTGATGACAGCCGAAACTAAAAATGGTGAGCGCAGTGAAGTTTCTCGACTGAAAAAATTCATAAAGAAAGAGACCATCACTGCACCTAAGAAAGCACCAATTGGAGCGCTGCCAGTGCCAAAGAATCGATAAACACTGTTGACTCTGCCAAAGATCTCACTCGGGATTACTGATTGACGAAAAGATACAGTCACAACATTCCACAATGTGCTTAAGAGGGCTATCAAAATTCCAGTGAGCCAAACAATTATCCAGTTAGAAACTAAACCGATTGTTAATTCTGCAAATCCGATTCCAATCATAGAAACCAACAAGCTTCTGCTTTCACCTAATTTATTAGCAACTCGTGGACCTAAAGTTCCACCAATAACTCCACCGATTGCAAAGCCAGTGCCAAGAACGGCAAATTGGAAAACGGTAGTTTTTAAAACCTCTTGCGCGAAGAAGATATAGATTCCAACGGATAGGGAGTTCGCCAAATTAAAAGCGCCTAGTGAAAGCGCTAAAGTTCTAAAGATTTTATGACTCCAGAGCCATTGAAATCCCTCTTTGATATCTTCGGTAAAAGTTGGTTTGGGTTGCTCGGCAGAATATTCACGTTTTGAACCAAATTGAACTGTTACCAAGAGAATCAATCCCGCTGATAGAAAGAATGATGCTGCATCAATAAGTAAAGGTAAGAACGCTGCGAAACCCAAAAGAAATGATCCTATCGGTGGTCCGACAAATTGTTCCGAGACGCTTATGGATGCCCAGAGCCTGCCATTTGCGTGAGTCAACTGATCTTTAGTTGCCACCGAAGGAATTACTGCTTGGGATGTGGTGTCAGAAAGGACTGTAGCAAATCCCATCGCAAGTTGCGCCATTATTAATATGGAAAGCAGTGGCCAATTGGTTTCGGTTAAATTTTGGTTTATTTCAGTTACATCTCCAAGTGCATTGACATTGACTAAAATGAAAAGTGCAATCACTAAGGTGACTAGACCTCGAATCACATCCATAAAAATGATAATTCGTTTCTTATCGAGTCGGTCAATCAAAACCCCGGCATGTAAAGTAAAAAGAATCCAAGGCAATTGACCGGCTAAGGCAATTAATGAAATTGCGATTGGATCACGAGTCAGACTTGATGCGATCCACGGAAGCGCTACCGACGAGATTCCTGAGCCGACGCTAGAAATTGTGGATGATGCAAATACTCTCCAATAATTAGCGCTTAATTTCAATTAGTAGCAACTTCCTTTGAGGTAATCAAAACTCCAAGGCACATCTCATCGCCTGAGCCCTCACCCCATGTGATGTATTTAGGTGGCAAGTTTTTAAGTACTGGAAGTTTCTGTCTTAACGTCGGATCAAATGTGCATTGAACTCTTACGGTATCGCCTACATTTAATTTAAATGGTTTTGGCAAAACTTTTGCAGATTGATCATCAAAGTTGTAATTCTGATTATCAAGTAACACAGTTTCATTTGCGGTACCAGGATTTGCAGTGATCTTCAATGCGCGGCCCAGTAGATGCATATGTGGAGCAGCCGCCACAACTAGTTGTGGCTTCTTGATTTCTTTGTCACATACAGATGTGTTACTTGGAATTGGATTGAAGGGATTTTGTTTGCAAAGCACCGAGATGCCAGTTACCTCTAACGCACTTAAAGGTGAGGTGCGTGCAGCCAAATCAACTAGCGCCTTCTTTCGATCACAGAGCGGTCCAGTGACTCCGGGTGGACAGGCAAGCTCTACTGGCGCTGGAAGCAATTCATAATTCAAAGTCTTAACTTTTGCACCAGTTGCGGGCACACCACTTAAAACGATTCTGGATTGATCTGTTACTTGATGTCCAGAGTGCGCAGAAAGTAAGTTGTAATGAACTTGCAACACGATTTGATCACCTTTATTAAATGGGTATCCATATCCCTTTGGTGCAACATCGCGATTACGGCCTGGGACCCATGCGCTAAGCCATGGCGTATTTACAAATGATTGGAACATGGTTCCGATGCCAGAACCACCGAAACAAGACCAACCATCCTGTTCTGGATCAATCTCCTGTGCTGCTGCAATTTGTGCAGCGGGAACTCTAAAGAGAATTGCATGATGCACTACTGCTTTGGTCTGCGGGATAAATTCGATGGTAGTCAGAATCGAGTTGGTTTTGACTTTAGGGTCAATTAAAAAGCATCGATAATCATCAAAGCCGCCATTTAAACCTTTTGGTTGATAAGGCTTTGGCATCTTTACTTCGTAACGAGTAGTTGCCTGTCGCTTTGCGGCCTCTGCGCTATCAATTGTGACGGGAGTAATAAGAGTCAGAAGCAAGCTGATTAATACAACCAGAAGTGAAGGTAGCGAATTGGGGCCGAGAAAAGAGTTCCAAATCGACTGTGGCCTTGATAACTTCATGATGAGAGTTTACCAAGAGTTAAGTGATCCCTAAAAACATCAATTAACCACTTACGGAGTGTTAACTATAGATAGCAAGAGCATTTAGAACTTCAAATTGGATTAAAGCGCAAGATTTGCCTAGGCTTTGCGCATGCAAAAAGCGCCATTGTTTGGCTTAAATCTCTCAAAGCTAAGATTCTCGAAGTTCAGAATCTCAAAACGCACGATCACAATCATCGTGACCATTCTCTTTGGCTCTTTAACGCTTACTTTTATCAATGCCAGTAACAATGTTGAAATCAAGACAATAGAAGCGACCGTACCTGGTGCAGATGTGAATATCGACACCACTTTATTCTTGCCGGAAAAACTTCCAGCTCCTGCGATTTTGATTGCGCACGGTTTTGGTGGCAACAAGAATTCAGAGCGATATCTTGCAGAACAATTAGTTCAAAATGGATATGTAGCGCTGACTTACAGCGCGAGAGGATTTGGCAATTCAACTGGGTTAATCACCATGAATGCACCTGATAAAGAGGTTGCAGATGCCTCTAAGTTGGTGGATTACTTGGCAACTCGTAGCGAGGTAGCCAAGAACGGCTCGGGAGAATTATTAGTTGGCGCAACCGGCGGCTCATATGGTGGTGCGCTCTCATTAATGTTGGCAGCCAACGATAAAAGAGTGAAGGCAATTAGCGCTGACATCACCTGGAGCGATCTAAACCAAGCGCTCTTTCCGCAAAATGCTTACGGAATCGCGGGACCATTAAATGGTCAGCCAGCAGGCCCTGGCCCATTTAAGAAGATCTGGGCTGGAACATTCTTCTCATTCACCGCGCTACAGAATTCTTACCTTGGCCAATGCGGAAACTTCGAAGAGCGTTGGTGTGAAGCATTCCAAAGCGCTGTCTCGTTGGGTTCTCCAACTAAAGCCCAAATTGATTTGATGAATTACTCATCACCCATTAATTATGTTTCGAAGATCTCTGTGCCAACTCTTTTGATGCAAGGCGAAGAGGATTCATTATTTCCGCTAACTGAAAGTCTTAGAAATGCCGAGGCGATAGCTGAAGGAAGTGCCAACGATAATAGAGACAAGTTGGCGTTAATTTGGCACTCAGGCGGACACGATGGTGGAAACTCTGAAGAAGAGCGGCTAAATCTTGCGACGATTCAATGGTTTGATAAGCATCTAAAAGGTAAAGCGATTGAATTTCCACGTTTCCAAGTAACCGATGCCACCGGAACTTTATCCGTTTCGGATTCAACTGCAATCTCAACTATTTTGCAGAGTGATCAACTTCCGATGGATGCAGATTTCCAGTCAATCGAAATTGATTCCAACATGGGCCCATTCTTCTCACCAATTGGTGGAGTACCCGCAGCGCTTAGTTCATTGCCAGGCTTAGGTAGCGCAGGATCATTGGCAAGTAGCGCGCTCGCAGTTTTAGGTGGAAATAATTCATTCGGAACTTTATCGCCTGCGTTATTACCAGGTCAGAGCGCGCAATTTGCAAGTAAAGCAGCAGATCGCGCAATCAATGTGGTTGGAAGTTCCAAGATAAAGGTAAGAGTAACCAGCACAACTAGCGATGCCACCCTCTTCTTCTCTTTAATGGCGCAATCAAGAAGTGGTGCACTTCGACTTCCTGGTGGAATTGTGGCTCCCGTTAAATTAACGCAGATTCCTAAAGATGGAATCGATACCGAGATTCAACTGCCAGCTGCGTTTATAAAGTTAGCACCTGGTGAGAAATTAGTAGTTGCAGTTTCAGCAACCGATCAGGGATATTCGTTACCAAATGATGGTCGCTTTTATACCGTCACACCGATCTCAGATCTTGAGTATCCAACTATTCCTTTAAATAGCGCCACTACTTCATCGCAGTACATCTTCTGGCCATTCATGGCTTTATTAACTTTGATTTTGGCGCTTCTTTTCATCAGATTGAAACGACCAAAGATTGTGGAAGATGTAATTGCTGGCGATAAGAATCTGATTCAAATTTCTAATCTTTCAAAAGTTTACGGAGACGGCTACCGCGCAGTTGATGATCTATCTTTCACTGTCGGTCGCGGCCAAGTACTTGGATTACTAGGACCAAATGGTGCGGGCAAGACCACCACACTTCGAATGTTGATGGGTTTGATTGTTCCAACCGAAGGTGGGCTATGGATCGATGGACATCCAGTGTTCCCTGGTTCTCCTGCGCTCTCTAAGTTAGGTTCGTTCGTAGAAGGTCCGGGATTCTTACCGCACATGACTGGGCGCGAGAATTTAGATTTATATTGGCGCGCAATTGGTCGTGATGTTGATCCGCAATTAGAAGAGGTCATCAAAATTACCAAGCTTGGTAGCGCGCTAGATAAGAAGGTGCGTTCATATAGCCAAGGTATGCGCCAACGTTTAGCGATTGCACAAGCCATGATGGGTCTACCGGAGATCTTGGTACTTGATGAACCAACTAATGGATTGGATCCACAACAAATCGCTGAGATGCGTTCAGTTTTGAAGCGCTATGCAAAGGGTGGACGAACCGTAATCATCTCCTCACACTTGCTTGCAGAAGTGCAACAGACATGTTCGCATGTAGTTCTAATGCACCGTGGAAAGTTGATTGCAACTGGAACCTTGAAGAAGATTTTGAAGAATTCTCAGAGCTTAGAAGAGATCTTCCTTGAATTAATCGGTGATGATTTGATCATTGGAAAGGAAGTCAAATGACCTACAACGTCGAAAAGACTCTTCCGTATTCAGTAGAGCTGTACCGCCAGTTCTATCGTAAGCGCACCTTCTTCGCATATCTATTTGTAGTTGCGCTACCAATCATCGTGGCTGGTGCTGTGAAATTTGGTCCATCAGGACATAGTGGTGGGCCAACCAGATTGGGCTCGGGCTCATTTGATTTGATCGGATTAGCAACTATTGGCGCTGCTAATTTCACCGTGACGATGTTCTATTTTGCGATGCCATTCTTAATGGTCACAGTGATTGCGCTCTTTAACGGTGACACCGTGGCGAGCGAAGCATCTTGGTCAACGCTTCGATATTTGCTTGCATCGCCAGTGCCACGCCAAAGATTATTAATTCAGAAATTGAAGGTAAGTCTTACTTTGTCTGCAGGAGCGGTGCTGTTGTTGCCGACCACTTCATGGATCGTAGGCGTACTCTTCTTCGGATCGGCGCCATTGCAATCACCACTCGGTGTAACTTTAGATAACAACATCGCCATCGAGCGAATTCTTCTGATCACCTTGTACGCGGCATTTGCACTGCTTTTTATCGCTGGCATTGCTTTCTACATCAGCGTACGAACTGATGCGCCACTTGGCGCAGTCGGCGTGGCAGTTGGTTTGGTAATTCTTATGAATATTTTGGATGCGGTTACCGCACTTGGTAATTTCCGTAAAGCGCTACCAGTTCATTACTCATACTCTTGGTTTGATCTGCTAAGCAACAATATTGTTTGGGCAGATATGATTCGAGGCGCTTCTTATAGCGTGATGTGGTTTATTGTTTTAATTACTCTGGCAATCACCAGATTCCAACGCAAAGACGTTACCTCGTAATAGTTGATTAATAAATCAATTAAGGAAGCAATCAATATTTCAGTTACGTGCGGCGTAACCAAACGCTAACGTAGTCGCAACAATTACCCAAAGTTGATAAGGCGTTAGCAGTAGTCCAAGCTTCCAAGAAGCCTTAAAGGTCAAGATCAACATCGGAATTGTTAGTAGGGCAGTTGCTCCTAAACAGAAGCCTGCAAAATTAAGGTTATGTGGCACATAGAAGTTATAGGCCCAAAGCAAAGCGGTAGTGACCGAAATTGCAAAAGCGCCAAGCCATAACAGCACCAAAGATTTACTCAATGTCTGTGAAACTTTAACTGCGCTGATTCCTAACATTAGAAAGTTATATGGCCAAATAAGTCCAAAAACGAAATCAGGTGGCTGCCAGCTTGGCCTAACTAAAGAGCTATACCAACCAGGTGAACTATTTACCCAAATGCCAGAACCAGATGCATAGATCAATACCAGCACCACTCCAGCCACGCTGGCCACTGTTTTAAACTCCACATAGCAAGTATTTACTATTTCGAGTACTTTAGAAACATATGAATCAAGATATTAAGAGCAGCGCAAAACGCGTTTTGGTCACTGGTGCGACTGGTTATGTTGGCGGTCGTTTAGTTCGTACGCTGCTTGAGAAGGGATATCAAGTTCGAGTTTTTGTTCGCGACGAGAAGAAGGTTGCGCAATACTCTTGGGCCAATTCGGTCGAAAAGGTAATTGGAAATGTGACTGATTATCAAGCAGTTAGAAGCGCGCTCACGGATATTGATGTGGCCTTCTATTTGTTACATTCAATCAATAGCTCTACCGCATTTGATTTAATCGAAAAAGAGATGGCTGCAACTTTCGGTAAAGCAGCATCCGATGCCCAAATCAAACAGATCGTCTATCTTGGTGGAATCGCCAATGACTCAAAGACCAGCCGGCATCTGCAATCTAGAACTGACACTGGCGTTGAATTGGCAAAGTATGGCGTCCCGGTTTTAGAACTTCGCGCCGGAATCATCATTGGTTCTGGATCTGCATCATTTGAGATGTTGCGACATTTAACGCATCGATTGCCAGTGATGACTACTCCAAAGTGGGTCAAAAATCGCACCCAACCAATTGCAATTAGAGATGTCCTTTATTACTTAAGTAAAACCATCGAGCTACCAAAGCCGGTTGCAGGTGTGTTTGATATTGGTGGCCCAGAAGTAGTCACCTATGAAAATATGATGCAGATATTTGCAAAGATTGCAGGTTTACGTAAAAGAATTGTCGTAAAGATTCCAGTATTAACACCATCTTTATCTAGTCTTTGGATTGGTTTTGTAACACCAGTTCCAACTACATTAGCTAGGCCACTTGTTGAGTCATTAATCAGCGAAGTGGTTGTAGATGAAAGTAAATCAATCTCAAAGTTGATTCCGCCACCAGAGGCTGGCTTAACACCGATAAAGGGTGCAATTGAATTGGCCCTAGAGCGAGTATCAAGTAATCAGATTGAGACTCGTTGGTCAGATGCGACCGCGCCAACTGCGCCATGGCAGAAAGCGCAAGGAGATCCATCTTGGGCTGGTGCAACTGAATTCCAAGATGTTCGAATTCAAGAAAGTAGTGCACCAATAAAGAATGTCTGGAATTGCATCGAACGTATCGGTGGAGACAATGGTTGGTACGGTTCAGATTGGCTCTGGTACTTGCGTGGCTTACTAGATCGTATCTTTGGCGGCGTTGGTCTGCGCCGTGGACGTAGAGATCCTTTTAAATTGCGAGTCGGAGATAGTTTAGATTTTTGGCGAGTAGAGGATTATCAAGAGGGAAAGAAGTTAAGGCTCTATGCCGAGATGATCTTGCCCGGAAAAGCTTGGCTGGAATTTGATTTAACAGAAGAGAATGGAAAGGTAATTGCCAAACAAATCGCTACCTTCCAACCGCGCGGTTTAGGAGGACAGTTATATTGGCGAGCCATTGCGCCATTTCATTGGCTGTTATTTCCGACCATGCTTAGAAATATTTGCAAAACTGCTGAGCGTGAGAGTCGTCAAAACAATCCAAATTAGATTTTGTTGATGGTTTTAACAGTGTGTGCAGTGACATCTTTTACTGCATCCCACATTGGCGCATGTCCGACGTTAGGCAAAATCACCCACTCTGAATGTGCTGGTGCAAGAGATCGCTCTTGGCAACTAGCAGCTGGCAAGGTGTAATCGGTATCGCCAAAGAGAATCGTCACCGGAATTTGTTCTGAGATTGGCTTATCAAATCTATTTCCAAGGAATGCATCCCATAATGAGTAATAGCCGGTCGCCGAACCCATTGCGATTGCAGCGTTTGCGCAAGTCTCTGGTGAGAATTTATGCCATTGCGGACTTACTAATTTAAAGCCGATTGCACGCATAAATTTAAAGTGTGCGATCTGATGCGCAAATTTGTAGGTAGCACGAGCCATATATCGGCTAATCGCAAGCTCACCATTTCTATGCGTTTTAGCTTTTAGCCATAAACCAGCCGGTGCAACTCCGGTCAAAGAAAGAATCTGCTCTGGAAATTTTGCGGCCATTTCAAGACAGATCCAACCGCCCAATGAATTACCCATGATATGAAATTTTTCGATGCCACTTGCAACTAATTCATTTGTGATGATCTCAGCAAGTTTCTCGGGGCTCATTTCGCGATTAGCTTTCATATCAGCCTGACCGTGACCGGGTAGATCAATGGTTATGAATTCCAAGTCATAATCAGGATGCAGAAACTCAGGTCTGATTAAATCCCAAGCAGTGCTGCCAGAACCTAACCCATGTACTGCAACGAGTTTTCTGGAACCATTTCCGTAGCGTCGAATATTTAAGTTATTCGCACTGCTTAAACTACTCAAATCTGCCCCCGTGAGAGTCCATCTAAAATTCTCTTACTTTCTGCCTTCACTTCCGGTAAATCTTTCAACCTCTTCAACCCGCTCATCTGTTGAAACATTCTATGGTTCTTTGTGAACTCGGCCTCATTTTCAGAGAGAAAGTTCCAGTAAAGATTGGTAAATGGGCAAGCGTTATCTCCGGTGCGCAATTTTGGATCATAAGCACAACCCTTGCAGTAATTACTCATCTTCGAAATGTAAGCGCCACCCGATATATATGGTTTGGTTGCCATCAATCCACCGTCTGAGTGCATTCCCATCCCAATGACATTTGGAACCATTACCCAATCGGCCGCGTCAATAAATACTTCGCGCATCCAATTTAGAAATTCAACTGGTTTGATTCCAGTAAGTAGCGCTAAATTGCTAAGCACCATTAACCGCGGAATGTGATGTACCCAGGCACGCTCTTTGATATCTGTTACCTGCCTTTTTACGCATGCCATCTTGGTCTTTTCGGGATCCTCAAATAATGGAAGTAGTTTGCGATTCAAATCGAAGTGGTTTGATTCTCGGTAATCCTGACCAAAGAACCAATAAACACCATTTATATATTCACGCCAACCGATAACTTGTCTAATAAAACCTTCGCACGAGGAGATAGGAATATCTCCCTTTTGAAATCGCTTTCTGACCGCTTCGATCACTTCGGAGGCATGGATCAATCCAATATTTAAATAGGGGCTAAGTAATGAGTGATGAAAAGCCCAATTCTCATTGACCATTGCATCTTCATAAGGACCAAAGTCTTTAAAGTGGTTTTGTAAAAAGTAATCTAACTGTTTAAGCGCAGCCTCACGAGTAGTGCCCCAAGTTTCATCAGGATCATCGCCCCATATCTGTAAGCCAGACTCCTTTAATTCAGCAAGCACCTCTTCATCTAATTGATCCATTGGATGGGTCAAATAAGGTGGGTATTGATAATTCTTTGGTGGTGGTAACCGATTATCTTTATCAAAGTTCCATTGTCCGCCAGTTGGTTTATCGCCATCCATCAAGATATTCAATCTCTTACGTTGAGTGCGATAGAAATTCTCCATTAATAATTGCTTTTGACTACTTGCCCACGAAATAAATTCATTCTTATCAGTCAAAAAGAAATCATTTGCAATCAACTGCACATGATCTTTCAGCTCCGATGAAAGAAGGTAGGAGTTTGGTTCGGCTGTAACTACCTCTTCGATGCCACTTTCCTGCAACACTTTCTTGATACCAGCTAAGGTGCTCTCAGCTTTCAAATATCGGACCGTAAAACCAGCGCCTTCCAAATCCTTCGCGAAGTGGCGGGCAGCGGAGATCATGAACCAGAGTCGCTGCAAGTGCCATTTGCGACTGCGAAGCATCCGCTGACTTTCGACAATAATGATTAAGTCTTGCTCAGGATTCGCCTCTTTGAGCGCGCCATAACCTGTATGCAATTGATCAAATGCCACAAATATCGCGCGCTTCATGAAGTAAGTTTCTCACTAAACTGGCGCCATGTATCGCGGCAGCAATTACGACCTCTTTCTGCAAAGCCTCAGCGGCTTTCTGATAATTGCTCTGATTTTCATCCCCATTTTGAAGTGGGGTTTTACAACTCGCACCGATAAGAAAACCAAGATGGATCGGCGCAATTTGCGAAGGGATCTAAGGCGTTTACGGCGCAAGTAATAAGCCAATTAATAAGCGTGGTCTAGACCTAACGAAACCTAACAAAATCGACTCAGGAACATAGAATTACATCCGTGACTGCTACGAAATTTCCACACGATAAATTCGATGATCTATTGGCGGCAAATCAGGATTATCAAAAGACTTTCAAATATTCAGAATTGACTGGGGTTGCAAAGCAAGGTTTGGCGATTGTCACCTGTATGGATTCGAGAATCAACCCACTATCAGTTGTCGGAATGCGAAGCGGTGATGCCAAGATCCTACGAAATGCTGGTGCACGCGTTACCGAAGACGTGCTCCGTACTTTGGTCCTTGGTACTTATTTACTTGGCGTTGATCGCATTCTGATCATGCCGCACACTGATTGCAGAATGGCAAAGTCCGAAGAGCATGAGATCCATCAATTAATTAACGATGAATTCGGCGTTGATACTCGTTCTTTAGAGTTCAGAACAGTAACAGATCAAAAGCGCGCATTGGCAGTAGATGTTCAAAGAGTCCGCTCTTATCCATTGATTCGAAAAGGTGTTTCGGTAGCCGGTGCAATCTATGATGTCTCAAATGGCTCGATAACTCCAGTTGATTGTTAAGCCGATTGTTAATTTGATTGTTAAGTTGATAGCCAAATTGATTGTAAAAGCGAATCTTTAATGTATTTAAAAATAATTCTTGCATTAGCCAAATTACTTGGTGCACTATCTAGAGCTCTTGGAAAAGGTAGCGGCGTTATGGTCGCTGGAAGATTGATTTTGGCGCTATCACCTAATGCAGTAGCGAAACTAGCAAGTGGCAAGAAGATTATTTTGGTATCAGGAACCAATGGAAAATCGACTACTTCGCGACTGATCGCAGAAGCGCTTCGCACTAAGCACTCAGTTGCACATAATTACACTGGCGCAAATCTTCATCCCGGAATCGCACAAGCGCTAGGAGCGAACCCGAAAGCGCAGTTTGCAGTCCTTGAGGTAGATGAATTGGTCTTGCCTTGGGCGATCGCGCAGACCAACCCCGAACTGATAGTTCTATTAAATTTAGGACGAGACCAATTAGATCGTTTATCTGAAGTACGTATCGTTTCAAGTAAGTGGCAAAAGGCGCTAAAGGGTAAGCAGATTAAAGTTCTGGCATCTTGCGACGATCCATTTATTGTTTATGCCGCATCAGATGCTGATGAAGTTATCTGGTTTAGCGCAGGCGAACGAGGACATATTGATGCCGCTACTTGCCCAGTGTGTGGTGCGCTCCTTAATTGGAGCGATGGCGGTGCAAGTTTTAGTTGCAGCTGTGGTTTTACAAAACCTGAGAGCAA
>CAZYJU010000021.1:0-9755 GCA_964647945.1 uncultured Actinomycetes bacterium
TCACGCAAACTCCGTTCCATCTGCGACCAAGAACCTCCAGGTAGATCGGTTCTACCTATCGAACCTGCAAATAGAACATCCCCAGAAATCAGAACTTCTCCGTCTACTTCAAACATTGTTGATCCCTTGGTATGGCCCGGAGCATGAATAGCCTTAAAATTTAATCCAACTAATTCGAAAGTGTCACCGTCTCTTATCTCAACTACCTCTTTCGGTTCAACCCAATCGATTCCTTGCAACTGCTTCATAAGTTCTGCGCCATGTGCGCGTTCTGGATGCAAGAGTAATTCGCGATCTTCGCTATGTATCATTGCGGGAATTCCATAACCATCACAGATTGGTTGTACCGAGAAGGTATGGTCTAAATGTCCGTGTGTGACGAGAATTGCAACTGGCTTTAAATCAAACTCCTGCAACTTCAGAGAGAGCTCCATGGAGACATTTGGCATCCCGGGGTCCACCACAATGCACTCTTGACCCCGGCCGGTAGCCAGAATCCAGCAATTTGTTGCGAAGGCCTGAGCCTGAAAGTTGGTCACGAGCATGGCTGGAGGGTAACCTTTAGACTCTTACGCCGTCTTTAAAAAAGGACATATATCTAGGGTTTTGGTGAGAACTTAAACCTCAAAGTGCAAGGAGTTACATAATGACCGAGAATCCATCGCAAGTTGCCTCACACATCAATCCATCAGCGGCAACCGCCCTAATTGGAGATCCTGCAAAGTTTGGTTTTGTAGGTGATGATGGAACCGTTTATGTAAGAACTCCTTATGGTGATAAAGCCGTTGGTTCATATCCTGGCAAGAGCGCAGATGAAGCGCTGCAGTATTTTGTTCGAAAGTTCGAAGCTCTAGCATCAGAAGTCGCGATCCTCGGCGCCAGAATTCGCTCAAATGCGATGGTGCCAAGTGATGCCCATGAAGCGGTTAACAAACTTCGCCAACAGATTATTGATAGCAATGTGGTCGGCGATCTAGAAGCTTTACATGCCTCTCTTAATCAATTACCGGAAATTATTGAAGGAAACCGTGCTTCATATGAAGCCAAGAAGGCGATGGAGAAAGCCGAGCGTGAAGCTCGACGCGCAGATGCACTGATCCAAAAAGAGAACATCGTTAATGAGGCGGAATCTTTAGCAGACTCTGAAAGCTGGAAGGTCACCGGAGAGCGTCTTAAAGAACTACTCGAACAATGGAAAGCTGCGCCCAGACTAGATAAGAAGAGCGATGCTGAACTTTGGAAGAGATTCTCAAGTGCTCGCAATAAATTTGATAAGAAACGACGTACCCATTTTGCAAATCTAGATGCGACTCAGAAACAAGTCGCCTCTACTAAACGCGAATTAGTCGAGAAAGCCGAAGCATTGGCTACCTCTACAGATTGGGTTGCCACTGCACGTGCTTATAAGGCGCTAATGGATAAGTGGAAAGCATCAGGCCGTGGCAAGGCATCTGATGACGCCAAACTATGGGAACGCTTTAAGAAAGCTCAAGATGCATTCTTTGCTGCTAAAAATGCGGATCTCGAAAAGCGCGAGGGCACAATGCAAGAGAATCTGGCAAAGCGTGAAGCGTTAATTCCAAGATTTGAAGCGCTCATGCCGATCACAGATTTGGATAAAGCACGTAAAGAATTCCGTGAGCTAATGGCCGAATGGAGCAAGATCGGCATCACCGATCGAAATAAGCGTGCTGCGCTAGATTCCAGATTAGATGTAGTTTCAAATGCAATCAAAGAAGCGGAAGCTGAGAAGTGGCGCCGAAGTGATCCTGCAGCTAAAGCGCGTGCCAATGATGTTGTTGATCAGTTGACCAAGGCAATTGCTGCATATGAAGAGGCTGCTATGAAAGCTGCCGCTGCTGGAAATACCAAGAAGGCCGAAGAGGCCAGAATGGCAGCAGAGGCACGTCGCTCATGGTTATCCGAAGCGCAAAAAGGGCTAGCTGAATTTAATTAATTGTTGGTGATTCTATAAACATCGTAGACACCTTCGACTTGTCGTACCGCTGCTAGCACCGAATCCAAGTGGGTGGCATCTGCCATCTCAAAGGTAAATCTAGATACTGCTATACGATCTTTTGAAGTACTTACTGCGGCATTAAGGATATTAACTTGAGCATCTGATAGCGCTCTAGTTACATCTGATAACAAACGGGCACGATCCAAAGCTTCAACTTGGATATTTACTAGGAAGATTGACGAAGCCCCTTCCAGCCACTTAACCCGTACTACCCGGTCGCCTTGATGTCTCTGCAAATCTTCCGCGTTTACGCAATCAGTTCGGTGAACACTGACTCCGTTACCTCGAGTTACAAAACCCATAATTGCATCACCCGGTACTGGCGTGCAGCATCTAGCTAACTTAACGATTACATCGTCAACGCCCTCTACTTCGATGGCGCTAGAAGTACGCCTTGAAATAGTCTCGTTAGTTGGCATATCGCCAATGTCCATCGTTGGTTCAGGATGCGAATCCTCTACTCCAAGCAAAATCTGCAATTTATCGATGACGGCAGCTGACGAAATGTGTCCATCACCAACTGCTGCGTATAGAGAATCGATATCTGGATATCTAAGATCATGGGCAAGTTCCAGTAGAGATTGACCGGCAAAAATCTTCTGAAGCGGAAGACCTGCCTTTCGCATCTGCCTTGCGATTGATTCACGACCTGCCTCAATCGCCTCTTCACGACGTTCGCGAGTAAACCAAGCTTTGATCTTGTTGCGAGCACGTGGACTCTTTACGAAATTTAACCAATCACGGCTTGGACCTGCTTGTGGGTTCTTATTTGTAACTACTTCAATTACATCGCCATTATTCAATTTGGTATCAAGCGGAACCAATCTGCCATTTACCTTTGCACCCACGGTCTTGTTTCCAATTTCTGTATGTACTGTGTAAGCGAAATCGACTGGAGTTGATCCACCTGGAAGCGCAACTACCTTCCCTTTCGGGGTGAATACATAAACCTCTGGGCTACCTAAATCGAATCGCAACGCATCTAGAAATTCAGAAGGATCTTGGGTCTCTTGCTGCCAAGCGTGCAGTTGTTGTAACCAGAGCATCTCTGGATTACCTTCAACAGATTTATCACCTTTCTTATATTTCCAGTGTGCAGCGATACCAAACTCAGCACGAGCATGCATCTCATTGGTTCGAATCTGTATCTCAAGTGCTTTTCCACTTGGACCGATCACTGTGGTGTGTAGCGATTGATAAAGGTTGAACTTTGGCATCGCGATGTAATCTTTAAATCGACCAGGTACTGGACTCCATCTAGCGTGAATGGATCCTAAAACCGCATAACAATCACGGACATTCTCAACCAAGACTCTTACGCCCACTAGGTCATAGATATCTTTAAATTCGCGGCCACGCACCACCATCTTCTGATAAACACTGAAGTAATGCTTTTGGCGACCAGTTACCTCAGCGTTTATGCCGTCACGATGTAAATCCTCGGTTAGGGTGCGGACGACCTCTTGAGTCATCTTCTCGCGCATAGGGTTGCGTTCGGCAATTAATCTGCCGATCTCTTCAAATTTCTTTGGCTCTAGAACTTGGAATGAGAGATCTTCAAGCTCCCATTTGACTGCGTTCATACCCAATCTATGTGCAAGTGGCGCATAGATATCAATCGTTTCACGCGCTTTTCTGCGCGCTGATTCTGGTTCTACGTACTTCCAAGTTCTCGCATTATGCAATCTATCAGCAAGCTTCACCACAAGAACTCGGATATCACGAGACATGGCAACAACCATTTTTCGTACGGTCTCTGCTTCCGCATTCTCGCCGTACGTTAATTTATCTAATTTGGTTACACCATCAACTAAGTTTGCAACCTCATCACCAAAATCAGCACGCAGTTGCGTCAAGTTGTAGGGCGTATCTTCTACAGTGTCATGAAGCAACGCGGCCATGATTGTTGCTTTATCCATGCCAAGGTTGGCCAGTATTCCTGCCACCGCAACCGGATGGGTGATGTATGCATCACCGGATTTTCTTAACTGCCCCTCGTGAGCATCTTTTGCTACTTGGTAAGCACGTTCGATATCACTTACTTCAAGACCTGGATGATGCAGGCGCGCTTCTGCCAGAACAGGATTGATCAGTTCTGGCATGGCAATTACTTACGGCGGTTTTTACGCTTTGGTTGATTGCGTGGACCACGAGGTACATCAGATGTGGTTCCTGAAACTACACGCGCTCCAACATTCTCCGTTGCGGTAACGCCACCACGCGCTGCAATTCTCTTAGAGAGGGCTTGCATTGCAGGCTCACGTTCACGAAGCGAAGCCAGGATTGGTGGCGCGATAAAGATCGATGAGTAGGTACCAGTTGCAAGGCCGATAAATAGAGCCAAAGAGAGATCCTTTAGAGTTCCAGCACCTAAGAGTCCTGCACCAACGAAGAGAATCGAACCAACTGGAAGCAACGCAATCAAAGAGGTATTTGCAGAACGTACGATGGTCTGATTAACCGCCAAGTTGGTTGCTTGTGAGAAGGTGCTCTTACCGGTTGCGGTAATCGACTTTGTGTTCTCTCGTATCTTGTCGAAGACCACAACCGTGTCGTAAAGCGAATAACCCAAGATCGTTAAGAATCCAATGATCGTCGCTGGAGTGACGTCAAAACCCACAAGCGCATAAATACCAACGGTGATAAATACGTCATGAATCACGGCAATAATCGCAGAGATCGACATCTTAGGTTCGAATGCCATCGCAAGATAAAGCATGACTACGATGATAAAACCAATCAATCCGTAGATTGCTTTACGAGTGATCTCTTTACCCCATGATGGACCAATGATTTGAGTATCAATTGAATCGATACTGACACCAAAATTCTTAACTAAAGCATCTTGCAATGCTGCAGATTGCTCGTTAGTTACAGAACCAGTTTGAATACGAATCTGGTCTGATCCCAGAGTTTGAATAATTGACTCTCCGGGAATACCTGCCTCTTTGACGGACTCTTCCGCCGTTTCAATGGTGCCACCGGCTTTGGTTACTGTGTAAGAAGCGCCACCCTTAAATTCAATTCCAAGTTTCAAACCTTGTGTCGCAAGCGCAACAAATGAGAGCGCAACTAATAAGCCAGAGAAGGCGTACCAAATCTTCTTCTTACCAATGACATTGATCGAAGTTTCGCCGGTATAGAGGCGATTACCCAAACCTGAGAATCTATTTGCCATTACGCACCTACCCCATTTCCAACTGCGCCTGGTTTAACGCCAAGTGCTTTCTGTGAAATTCCGGTGATTGAACTACCGGAATTGAAGAATTTAGAACGACCAAGCACTGTCATAAATGGCTTGGTAAAGAAGAAGACAACCAGTAAGTCGATCAAAGTTGCAAGACCAAGGGTGAATGCGAAACCACGAACTCCACCTACGGCAAAGAAGTAGAGCAAGACCGCAGCAATGATGGAGACAAAGTCCGCTACCAAGATGGTACGACGGGCACGAATCCAACCAGTTTCAACTGCTGACCTGATTGATCGACCTTCTCGAATCTCATCACGGATACGTTCGAAATAAACGATAAACGAGTCTGCAGTAACACCAATGGAAACGATCGCACCAGCAATACCTGCAAGAGTCAATGTAAAGCCAATGGTTTTTCCAAGTAACAAGAAGGAGATGTACGTAAAAGCTCCTGCGACTACCAATGAGCTTGCGGAGACTATGCCAAGTCCACGATAGAAGAGGAACATATAGAGAAGTACCAGCAGTAAACCAAGTGCTCCAGCTAATAAACCAGCACGTAATTGATTGGCACCTAAGGTTGGAGAAACTTGTTGCACTTCGCCACGATCGAATGCAAGTGGCAGCGCTCCGTACTTCAAGACGTTTGCTAAATCATTTGCATCTTGTTGAGTGAATGAACCTGTGATCTGAGCATTACCTGAAGGAATCGCTTCGTTGATACGTGGCGCAGACACGACTAAACCATCAAGCACGATTGCAACTTGGTTCTGTGGCGCAGCCAATCCAGTTACCCGCGCTGTTAACGCTCCAAACTTCTTGGTTCCCTCTCCGTTGAAGGTTAGAAGAACTGTCCATACATTTCCGGCTTGGCTATCAAGTCCTGCTGAAGCTTTGGAAACCTCACGACCGACGACTTCTGCCGGTCCCAAAATATATTTAGTTGAAGAGGAGCGTGCACAGGTTGCGATGAAATCTTCAGGAGCATCCCCACCTAATCCTTGACGCGCATCATTAGTACTGCAATCAAGTGCCGCGAATTTTGCGTTGATTTCTGGACTTACCCCAGCAACTGGAGTTGCCTCGCCAGCGCCAGTTGCTGCACCTGATGCTGATTCTGCTAGAACTTGGCGGAATCGAAGCTCGGCAGTGTTACCAACTAGCTCAACAATTCTTCGCCCTGTTTCTCCAGGGACTGAAATTACGATCTGGCGATTGGTACCAGTTCCTTGCGCCGCAACTTCTGATTCTGCGACACCTAATGAGTTAACACGTTGGCGAATAATTCCAACAGCTTCGTCTATAGCTTCACTAGTTACCTTGCCAGTGGTGCCTTCTGAGATACGCGGTTGCAATGTAACGCTAGTGCCACCGCGAAGATCTAAACCTAAATTGATCTTGGTGGCATCGGTTAGGACTGCTGTACCGCCACCTGCGATAAGAAGTAGAAGGATGATCGCCAGAGTACGGAGCGGCTTGCTGCCTTTAGCTCCCTGTGTGTTCGTAGACATAGGGCGAGAGTTTATTAGTTACTGGTTCTCAGTGTCGAAATTACTATCAAAGAGCGACCATCCTTGAGGTGATTTCCGCCCTAAATGAGCAAAACCTTGAGGAGTCGCGATTCGACCTCGTGCAGTACGAGCCATCAATCCAGAACGGACCAGAAATGGCTCAGCCACCGCTTCGACAGTTTCGCTCTCTTCGCCAACGGCAATTGCAAGCGTTGATAAACCAACTGGCCCACCGTTGAATCTATCGATTAAGGCAGTTAAAACCGCACGGTCCAATCTATCTAAACCAAGTAAATCAACTTCATACATCTCTAGCGCTTTTCCTGCTACTTCCAGGTCGATAGTTTCAGCTTGATTTACCAATGCAAAATCGCGAACTCTTCGAAGAAGGCGATTTGCAATACGAGGTGTTCCCCTTGAACGTCTTGCGATCTCTGTGATGGCATCTGCTTTCACATTTATCGCTAAAAGATCAGCTGACCGCGAAATTATTTGCGCAAGTTCCGCATCTTCATAAAAATCAAGGTGCGCAGTAAATCCAAAACGATCACGTAGCGGTGGAGGTAAAAGCCCTGCTCTTGTCGTCGCGCCAACTAAAGTGAACTTTGGAAGCTCTAAAGGTATGGCGGTAGCGCCAGGGCCTTTACCGACAACTACATCAACTCGGAAATCTTCCATGGCTAGATAGAGAAGTTCTTCTGCTGGTCTGGTTAAACGATGAATTTCATCTAGAAATAGAACCTCACCTTCAGTAAGCGAAGAGAGAATCGCAGCTAAATCGCCAGCGTGGGTAATTGCCGGTCCGCTAGTAATTCGAATTGGTGCGCTAAGTTCCTCGGCCAAAATAAATGCCAAAGTTGTTTTTCCAAGACCCGGTGGTCCAGATAAGAGAATGTGGTCAGCGCTTACTTTTCGATTCTTAGCTGATTGCAAGAGAATGCTAATTTGATCTCTAACTCTATGTTGCCCAACAAACTCTGCAAGATTCTTTGGCCGTAGCGCGCTTTCAGTACTTCCTTCATCTGAATTCTCAAATGAATTAGCGTCTCCTGATACCAACCGCTCGCTCACTTTGCGAGACCTTTATTTGAATTTGCTCGATTTAACGCTAATTTCAATCGTTCAGAGCTACTTAATGCGCTAAGTTCGGCGGCGCTAGCTGAGGCCGCTAGATCATTTAATGCGCTCTCTGCTTGTCTACGTGAAAAACCTAATCCAACCAAAGCATCTATCACTTCCTCTCGCCATGAAAGTTCTTTTATCGAAATATCTTTAATTGCAAAATCCAATTTTCCTTCTAGTTCAAGGATCATTCTTTGCGCGCTCTTTTTTCCGATACCTGGGATAGCTGAGATTGAGTTTTCGTCACGACGTTTTACTGCACTTGCTAGATCTGATATCTCCATAGCCTGGGTAATAGCTAAAGCAACTTTAGGGCCGATGCCGGATACCGTCTGCAACAATTCAAATAGCTCCCTTTCAGCAACTTCTAGGAAGCCAAAGAGAGTTAATGAATCTTCTCGAACCACCATTGAGGTATGAATCTGCGCATCTCTGCCAAGTGATAATTGGCCCGAAGTTCTGGAGCTGATATTTACTAAATAACCGACACCATTGACATCAATTACTAGCTGATCTATTTTCAATGATTTAATGGTTCCAAATAGAGAAGCAATCATGCGCTCCCCTTTAACAGTTGTAGCCTTGCTTGCTCTTTAGCGGTGGCCTTCGCTAAACGATCATCACCCGAACCGCGCCAAACATGACAGATTGCAAGAGCTAGTGCATCTGTGGCATCTACCGGCTTCGGAATTTCAGTAAGTTTTAAAATGCGCTGCACCATCTGTGCTACTTGATCTTTCTTTGCCCGACCACTGCCAGTAACTGCAGCTTTCACCTCTGATGGCGTATGCATAACAACTTTGGTATTGGCTTGTGCTGCGGCAAGTAGCGCAATTCCCGCTACTTGAGCGGTGCCCATTACGGTCCGCAAATTAGCTTGCGAGAAGACTCTTTCAATCGCAATCACATCAGGCTGAAAATCAACAATCCATTTTCGAATCTGCTGATCTATATCGCGAAGTCGAATTTCGATCGATAGCTCCGAAGAGCTCTTTAAAACTCCAACTGCCACAAGTGACATGGAACTAGATTCGATTACCCCAATACCGCATCGCGTTAGACCAGGGTCGATTGCTAGTACTCGCACGCTGAAATCTTAAATTACCAGCCTAAAAATAACTCAGAGGCTCGCTGCCTGCGCTACTACCTCATCTGAAACATCGAAATTACCGTAGACATTCTGCACATCATCAAGATCTTCAATCGCATCGATTAGGTCAAATATCTTCTTTGCCGTGGCCGCATCACTAATTTCTATCTTTAGGGATGGCACAAAAGATGAATCGGCAGAATCGTATTCAATATTCGAGTTTTGAAGAGCAGTGCGGACTGCTACTAAGTCTGATGGTTCCGAAACGATCTCGTAAGTTTCACCCAGGTCATTAATATCTTGCGCACCAGCTTCTAAAGTGCTTTCCATCAATAAATCCTCGGTAACTGCTGGAGCTTTCGGTACCACCACGACGCCTTTGCGATTAAATAAATAAGAGACGGAACCGGGATCTGCCATATTGCCACCGTTTCGGGTGACCGCGACTCTGACATCAGATGCTGCACGATTTCGATTATCCGAGAGACATTCGATCATTATTGCAACGCCGCCCGGACCGTATCCTTCATACATGATGGTTTCGTAGTTAGATCCACCTGCTTCAAGCCCTGCGCCTCGTTTGATCGCTCTTTCAATATTGTCATTTGGGACCGATGTCTTCTTCGCCTTAGTTACCGCATCAAATAACGCTGGATTGCCAGCTGTATCAGCGCCGCCATTACGCGCAGCCACTTCAATTGCTTTAATTAACTTAGCAAAACTCTTTGCACGTCTAGCGTCGATGATCGCTTTCTTATGCTTGGTGGTCGCCCATTTGGAATGGCCCGACATTAATAACACCGCCTCATATTTAAATTCCTA
>CAZYJU010000021.1:9855-12084 GCA_964647945.1 uncultured Actinomycetes bacterium
ATCTCTTCAAGAAAATATCTATGCACTGCATGATCTTCGGTCAATTCTGGATGAAAAGATGTAGCCAAGATATTTCCCTGTCTTACTGCCACCGGGTGGCCGTGAGTTGATGCGAGGACTTCAACTTTTTCACCGACTTGTTCAACCCATGGCGCTCGGATAAATACACCGTTTAAATCTCCTAGACCTTTGAATTGCACTTTTCCTTCAAATGAATCAACTTGTCGCCCAAATGCATTACGTCTTGCAGTGATATCCAAACCACCGAAAGTCTCTTGACCGATGGCGCCATCCACGATCCGATCTGCGAGCAGGATAAGTCCGGCACAAGATCCGTATGTTGGTAGACCTGCCTTAACGCGATTCTTAATCTGATCAAAAATCCCAAAGGTTCTTGCAAGCTTCGCGATAGTTGTTGACTCTCCACCAGGAATTACTAAAGCATCAATTTCGGAGATTTCACTATCTCGTTTTACAGGCACTGCTTCAAAACTAATGTCCGTAAGGTCTTTTGAAAGTGAATCTAGAGCCAACAGATGCTCTCTGAAATCACCTTGGAGCGCTAAAACTCCAACCAGCATTTACCAGCCGCGTTCTGCTAAGCGATGCGGTACCGGAATGTCTGCCACGTTTATGCCAACCATGGCATCGCCAAGACCGCGTGAAACATCAGCTACTACCTTCGGGTCATTGTAGAAAGTTGTGGCCTTAACGCAAGCAGATGCGCGCTGTGAAGGATTACCTGATTTGAATATTCCAGAACCAATGAATACTCCATCCGCTCCCAATTGCATCATCAAAGAGGCATCAGCTGGTGTTGCAATTCCACCTGCGGTGAAGAGCACTACTGGCAGTTTTCCTGTCGCAGCAACTTCCTTTACCAATTCATATGGTGCATTGAGTTCTTTTGCAGCTACATAAAGTTCATCTTCTCGCATTGATGTTAAACGACGAATTTCGCCACCGATTGTGCGCATATGCGTAACTGCGTTGGAAACGTCGCCAGTGCCAGCTTCACCTTTTGAGCGAATCATTGCAGCGCCTTCATTGATTCTGCGAAGCGCTTCTCCGAGGTTGGTAGCGCCACAAACAAATGGCACCTTAAATTGCCACTTATCAATATGGTTTGCGTAATCAGCTGGGGTCAAAACTTCTGATTCATCAATGTAATCCACTCCGAGTGATTCCAGGATTTGCGCCTCGGCAAAATGACCAATGCGCGCCTTTGCCATAACTGGAATAGAAACTGCGGCCTTGATCTTTTCAATCATGTCAGGATCTGACATGCGAGCCACTCCACCTTGCGCACGGATATCTGCAGGAACGCGTTCGAGCGCCATGACTGCTACTGCGCCAGCATCTTCTGCAATCTTTGCTTGCTCAGAATCGACGACATCCATAATGACGCCGCCCTTAAGCATCTCTGCCATGCCGCGCTTTACTCGAGCAGTACCTGTGTATTCAGCCATGTGGGTAATCCTACTTGCTGGGCTTTGCCGCCGTAAATTCAGGTGCTTTGTCGGTTAGCGCAATCCAGATCTGCCCGGGTGCGAACTTAATCTCATTTCCCTCTAAATCACTCCAAGTCGTACCAGATTGTGGGTCGGGGCGATTCCATTTTGCCTGAATAGCAACGCCATCGCGAAGCACCCATCCCTTGCCTTCACCAACTGTCACTGAAAGCGGAGTTATTGCGCCAGTTTTATCTTTGAACTCTGAATCGGTAATCACAACTTCTTGGATAATGAATGTGCTTGGTGAGATTTGAACGCCAGCACTTGTGACATTCGCTTTTCCATTATGCAGGAGATCCCAACTCTTACCATTCCAATTTGCTATGTAATTGGCGGCAGGCCAATTGATTCTAACTGAAGCTATTGGATCTCCCGTATTAGAAAGATCACCAAAGGACCACGAGATGTTCTCAGCGGTTGCAACTTCTAATTCGGCAATGCGGTTCTTTATTTCACTGCCGATAAGAATCATGTCAAACGGTGCATACCTATTTGGGTCACGCGTGTACAGTTTTGGGGATTCTCTTTGAGCGCCAAGGTTATGTAAGTTCGCTTGATCGATTACGGGTAATAGACGGCTTTGAGCACCGGAGTAGAAGAAAGCTACCTTTCCAAATTGCGCCAAAATATCTATATCGGAGATTCGTGCGCTTCGAACTGGGCCGATTCGATCTGGAATTTCAGTTGAGAAGATCGCGGCCAAACGAACCATCCC
>CAZYJU010000022.1:0-3900 GCA_964647945.1 uncultured Actinomycetes bacterium
GTTCTGCAACGGCACATGCAGGCGGAGATTGCCAGAATGAACGGTAATACGCCTTACGGTAGTAATAACAAGTCATACGGAAACCAAGTGGGAAGATCAAAATAAATAGCGCTGGTGATACTGACATTCCAAAGAGCGCGATCGTGCCAAATGGTTGACCAAAGAGTGAAGCACCTTCAACACAACTAGTTGATAAACATGGTGAATAAAATGGAGAGATTAGTGGCTCGTAGAAATAATGTTTGCCTTCAAATGCTCGAAATGTCGCGTAGATGATAAATAAAACCAAAACAGCGACGGTGATTGTCGGTTGTAGCCACCAACGATCAGTGCGAAGCGTTTTTACATCTATCTTGGCGCGACCTGGAGAGAAAACTCCTGCCATTTACTAGCCTCCGTAAGAGAATGCGTACCGGCTAAGTCTGCTCTTTCGCTTAAATAACTTCTATCTGAGAATAGAGAAAAGCGCGTGGAATTAGTCACGCTATAACCGCGGAGGGCGTGGGATTTGAACCCACGAGGCTTTCACCTGCCGGTTTTCAAGACCGGTGCACTCGGCCGCTATGCGAGCCCTCCGTGGCGTAATTTATATGCGTTAGCTACGGTCAGGCAAATTAAGCAACTCTTCAACCACCTGCGCAACACCATCTTCATCACATGGTGGCGCGGAAGCTGTTGCATATTTAATTCCATCGGGATGGCCATCGCTCATCGCATAGGAACGTCCTGCAAATTCCAACATTGAAAAATCATTTGGATTATCTCCAAATGCCACTACATCTTCTCGATCAATTTGCATACGTTCGCAAAGTATCGACAAGGTATCGCCTTTGGATACGCCATGCGCGCTAATTTCTAATAATGATTCCCAAGGATTTGAATGTGTAACTGTAACGATGTCGCCGACAACTTTCTTGGCAACTTCCAACATTTCATCGGAGTTGAACAATTTATCGGAACCACGTGCTAGTAATTTAACTGCACCATTCTCAACATAATCCAAAATGTCATCCATGCCATTTTCATCTACACCTAGATCCCAACGAGCCACATACTGTTTTTCGCGTCGGAAGTCGCCATGATTTTCAAATGCAAAATGTACTTCGGTCAAAGCTTTTCGAAGTCGAATTACAGTCTCGCGCATATCAGTTGGAGTAATCCGCCACTCTTCCAGAACTTTCTCTCCTTGCAGATCCCAGAGAATTCCACCATTGCTACAGATTGCTTGCCCGAAATTAAAAGCTTGTTTAATTTGACCCATCCAGCGTGGCGGTCTGCCAGTGACAAAAAATACCTTTACGCCCATCTCATGCGCACGAGTTAATGTATTGATTGTGCGCAGTGAGATTGGCTTATCGTGCGGACAGATGGTTCCGTCTAAATCAGTTGCAATAAGTTTCGGTCGGTAACTCACTTTGAGCTCATTTAAATTACTTCAAATTTCTCTTTGCCAATGTACGGCTGTAGCGCTTTTGGAATATTTACAGAACCATCCGCATTTTGATTGTTCTCTAAAATCGCAACAATCATGCGTGGGACTGCTACTAACGTGCCATTTAAGGTAGCTAGCGGCTTGGTTCCATTCTCATCTTTCATTCGAATATTTAAACGGCGCGCTTGGAATTCAGTGCAGTTTGAGGTGCTAGTAACTTCGCGGTATGCCTCTTGGGTTGGAATCCAGGCTTCAATATCAAATTTTCTATTTGCAGAAGAACCTAAATCACCTGATGCGATATCGATGACGCGATACGGCAGCTCCATGGCGTTTAAGAAATCTTTCTCCCACTGCAAAAGCCGCTGATGTTCTGCTTTGGCATCCTCTGGATTGCAGAAGATGAACATCTCTACCTTTTCGAATTGATGAACTCGGATGATGCCACGAGTATCTTTTCCATAAGAACCTGCCTCACGACGAAAACATGGTGAATAACCCGTGTAGCGAAGTGGAAGTTTGGAAGCATCAATAGTTTCATCCATGTGATACGCAGCAAGCGGAACTTCTGAAGTTCCAACTAAATACACATCATCTTTTTCAATATGATAAACATTCTCTGCTGCCTGGCCTAAAAATCCCGTGCCTTCCATGGCAGCTGGTTTAACTAACACTGGTGGAATTACTGGGATGAAGCCAGCTTTGGTTGCTTGTGAAATTGCATAATTTACTAACGCTAATTCAAGTAACGCGCCAGGGCCAGTTAGATAGTAACTGCGAGCGCCCGCTACCTTTGCACCGCGTTCGGTATCAATTGCACCAAGTAATTTTCCAAGTTCGACGTGATCTTTTGGTTGGAAATCAAATTTACGTGGTTCGCCAACATGTTCGATAACTTTGAAATCTGCTTCGCCGCCGATTGGAGCATCTGGATCAAGGACATTTGAAAGTAACTTTGCTACCTCGTTGGTCTCTGCTTCAATTTCAGCGCGTTTACTATCTGCCTCTTTTACCTTCGCAGCTAAGCCTTTGGCCTGCTCTAGCAGAGCGTTTTTCTCATCGCCCTTGGCTGAGCCAACTGACTTTGAAAGGGTGTTTTGCTCAGCGCGAAGTGCTTCAAAGCTGGCAATCGCATCTCGGCGCTTGGTATCTAACGCTAATAAACGATCAACAATGCTCTCGTCTTCACCGCGACCGCGTTGCGATGATTTAACAAGTTCCGGATTTTCACGGATTAACTTGATATCTATCATGTGGCGCGACCCTTTCTAACTTCTGATAACCAACTATTTGAATCTTGAAATGCTAGATCGCTAGATGATTTGGTTGTGGTTGGTGCAACTTTATCTGCACGTGGATATGAACCAAGGAATCTGACATCTTCACAGATTCTGCGAAGTCCCATCAACGCATCTCCTACGCGTGCATCGTTGATATGGCCTTCGGCATCAATAATGAAGTGGTAATGCCCAAGTTCGCGACCAGTAGGTCTTGATTGAATGAAAGTTAGATTGACACCGCGTACTGCAAACTCTGTTAACACTTCTAGCAGCGCACCTGCGTGATCGATTCCGATAAATGCCGCAAGCGAGGTGCGATCAAATCCAGTTGGGGCAGGAATATTTCCTGGTTTTGAAACTAGAACAAATCGGGTGACCGCTTGATCTGAATCTCCAATATTCCTACCTATTACCTTTAGACCATATTGTTCTGCTGCTACTTCAGCACCAATGGCGGCATCGAACTCTCCCTCTGCGAGCGCAGCTGCAGCGGCGGCAGTTGAATTGGTGCTAATAATCTCTGCGTTCGGGTACTTCTCTGCGATGAATTTGCGGCACTGCGCCTCAGCGTGTGGGTGGGTTGCGATTCTTTTAATCTCTACATTCTCATCGCGCACCATCAATGCAAATGTAACTTGGAGTAATACCTCGCCGACAATTGTTAATGGATCGCCACTTGCTAATTCATCTAAAGTCCGAGCAACAACGCCTTCCACTGAATTCTCAATCGGAACCAGCGCAAAATCTGCGCCACCGCTTCGGACCAAATCCAATGCAGCGGTCACATTAGAGCAGGGAATGCTTTGATCTGCGCCGCCGGTAATAGTGCGCAGCGCACCTTCAGTGAAGGTTCCCGCTGGTCCGAGATAGGCGTATTTACTCACCTGCGAATTCTACCCGTAGGCTAAGGCGCATGAAGCAGAGTATTGCTGCTCGGTTTATCGCTGAGGGACGCAGTGAAGTTGGTCTGCATCGAAGTGGAAATGAAGATTCTGCACTAATAAATGGAAGTTTAATTGCAGTTGCAGATGGCATGGGCGGTCATGCAGGTGGCGAAGTTGCATCAAAAGTTGCCATCACCACGCTTGCACAAATTCTTCCGTTGTTAAATAACAACGATATGGATCCAGAATCACTCGAAGATTTTCTACTTAATTCTCTACTCGAAGTTGATCACGAAATCGGTGA
>CAZYJU010000022.1:4000-11998 GCA_964647945.1 uncultured Actinomycetes bacterium
GATAACGTCACCATTGTGATGGCAGAAGTTGGTGCTGGCGATACTTCGACCCAATTCTTCGGAGCTGCCAAATGACGGTATTTGGCGATCGATACGAGATTGGCGCGCTAATCGGTGCTGGCGGCATGTCCGATGTCTTCGTGGCCAAAGATCGTAAATTAAATCGAGAGGTTGCGGTTAAAGTTCTTCGAAGCGACCTAAATCGCGAACAAACTTTTGTAACAAGATTTAGAAAAGAGGCGCTGGCTGCAGCTGGTTTAAGCCACCCCGGAATTGTTGCGGTTTTTGATAGCGGCGAGAGCCCAGCTCCCTACATTGTCATGGAGCTATTACAAGGTAAAACTCTTCGTGAGTTAATCACCGGACCAATCGATACAAAAACTGCAATCCAAATTACTGAAGGAATCTTGCAAGCACTTGCCTATTCGCATGCAAATGGAATCGTGCATCGCGATATCAAGCCTGGAAATATCATGATTACCGAACATGGCGATGTAAAAGTGATGGACTTTGGTATCGCGCGAGCGCTAGATGATGTCAGTGCGACGATGACTGCGACATGGAATGTGGTCGGAACTGCGCAATATCTATCACCTGAACAAGCAAGTGGCGAAGTTGCTGATAACCGTAGCGATCTTTACTCAGTTGGATGTGTTCTTTATGAAATGCTGACTGGCCGTCCACCATTTATCGGTGACACCCCAGTATCAATAGCCTTTCAACATGTATCTGGTGAATTGATTGCGCCAAGCAAAGTTAATCCTGCAGTTGATACCCAATTCGATCATTTCCTTTCTGTAGTGATGGCGAAAGATCCAGTTAATCGCTATCAAGATGCAAACTCAATGTTGGCTGATTTACACCGCATCAAAACTGGACAGACCATTACTACTGAAATCGTTAGAACCAGAAAGAAGAAGAATCGAGTCTGGCAGGCGGTCGCAGCGGTCTTGGCTTTAGGTTTGATTGGGGTTGGAGCGCTTGCGCTCAACTCTGAGACCACAATTAGCGGTATTGAGGTTCCCAATGTAGTTGGATTGACCGAAACCGATGCCTCCTCTCAACTTAGCGCATTTAAAGTGGTGGTAAATCGTGCACACGATTCCACAATTCCAATCAATCGTGTTGCATCCCAAGATCCACTAGCAACTTCCAGAGTAAAGAAAGGTTCGGTCGTAACCATCACCATTAGTGATGGCCCGGGTGACACCACGGTGCCGTTAGATCTGGTTGGACTTTCTTTAACTGATGCGCGAGTGGCGTTAGCTGCTGCTGGATTAACGGTTGCATCAATTGAAGCGGTACCGAGCGATAAAACAATTGGAACAGTTCTATCTGTAGATCCAATTGGCGGTTCCACTATCTCTGCAGGATCCGGAGTTACTTTGCAGATTGCTAATGGAAATATCGCAGTACCAAATTTGGTGGGCCAGAGCGAAGTACAAGCAATTACTACATTGACTCAATCTGGATTCTTAATGAAACCTATTTATGCATACGATGCTAATCAGCCAGTTGGTGTGGTTTTGGCGCAAGCACCAGAACCTGGTGCACAACAACAAATTGGTTCACAAGTTACTGTGACGATTAATAAACCTTAAATTAATTCTTTCCAACAACTGGTGACAGACCAACTGCGCGCTTTCGCGCTTCGGTATCACCACACTCGGTAAGCCAGTTTGCCAACATCAAATGTCCATGTTCAGTTAAAACAGATTCCGGGTGAAATTGCACGCCTTCGATTGGCAGAGTTTTGTGACGTAGCCCCATCACGATTCCGCTTTCAGTTTCTCCAGTAATTTGTAAATCAGTTGGTACTGAATCGCGTTCGACAGCTAATGAGTGATACCTAGTCGCAGTAAACGGCGAAGGTAATTCGGTGAAAACACCAACCTCTTTATGATGAACTTGCGAAGTTTTTCCATGTAAAAGTTCTGGTGCACGAGATACCACGCCACCAAAAACTGCTGCAATTGCTTGATGTCCAAGGCAGACTCCAAATAGCGGAATCTTTTTATCTGCGCAGTAACGGATCATCTCCATGGATACGCCAGCCTCTTCTGGAACCCCTGGGCCTGGAGAGATTAAAACGCCATCGAAATTATCCGCTTCAGTTACCGCTATTTCATCGTTGCGCACCACAACACACTCTGCACCTAATTGGCCAAGATACTGAACCAGGTTAAATACAAAGGAGTCATAGTTATCGATGACCAGAATTCGCACCCTTGAATTATTCCGCTAAACTTCCGCACATGCCAAAGTCACGCTTACGCAAAAAGGTCCAAGAAGAACGCGCCTACAAGTCTGAGCATCCAGAGGTGGAATCGCTACAAGGTCCACTTGAATCACCACGCTGGCTTGCACCGACCATGGTCACGAGCTTCTTAATCGGCTTATTTTGGATCGTGATTTTCTATGTAACCCAAACTCTCTATCCAATTCCAAATATCGGTTCCTGGAATATGTTGGTTGGTTTTGGGTTTATCGGAATTGGTTTTGGTTTAGCGACGCGTTGGCGCTAACAAAAATAACGAAACCAAGACTCCTGATATCAATCCGCCCAAGTGGGCTTGCCAATCTATCCCTGGCAGAATAAAACCAATCGCAAAGTTGATTCCAATAATTGCGTAGATAGATTTATCTTCAAAGCCAAACTTCTTACTTAAAACTGCCATCGCACCAAATAGCCCAAAGATTGCACCTGATGCGCCAACCGATGGTTGATTCTCTGGATTGGAATAAAGCGATGCGAAAGATGCGCCAACTTGTGAGACTAGGAAAATAACAAGAAACTTATTTCTACCAAGCGCCTCTTCCAACGAATTGCCCAGAAGTAATAGCGCATACATATTAAAGAAGAGATGCGCGATGCCGCCATGCGTTAGTGCAACCGTCAAAATTCTCCAATATTCACCGGTTGCAACGCCATGTATCTGACCGTCGCTTAATATCGCGCGGTCAATTAGAAATAGTTGCTCTTGCAATCCTGGCAGCAAAAGCGCTGCCAGGTAAAAACCACAAATTACCGTTATTAGGCTCTTTGTGATTGGGCGCATTAATTTAATATTAATTAAATTAGGAGATCGTAACGCTGTTAATTGTTACAGCTTCAACTGGGCGATCTTGCGCGCCAGTCTTTACGGTTGCGATCTTGTCTACCACTTTCTGGCTTTCCGAATCGGTGACCTCACCAAATATTGTGTGCTTACGATTTAACCATTCGGTAGCTGCAACTGTGATGAAAAATTGTGAGCCATTTGTGCCAGGCCCAGCGTTAGCCATTGCCAATAGATATGGACGATTGAAAGTTAGCTCTGGGTGAAATTCATCTTTGAACTTATATCCCGGGCCGCCAAAGCCTTGGCCAAGTGGATCTCCACCTTGAATCATGAAACCTGCAATCACACGATGAAAAACGGTGCCGTCATAAAGTTTCTCGTTGCTCTTAGCGCCAGTTCGTGGATCAGTCCACTCTTTCTCGCCAGTTGCAAGTCCAACGAAGTTCGCGACAGTCTCTGGCGCGTGATTTGGAAAAAGTTCGATGACGATATCGCCAAGGTTTGTATGAAGGGTTGCTTTAGTCATGCCGCCATTATCCACGGCGAAATAGCTTTGGCCAAATTCTCTGTGGGATTATCTGCGCAATCTTCATGACAATTGCCATTGGAGTCGGAAAGACAATCTCTGGTTTTCGCTTCTCTAATCCTTTAACAATGATTTTTCCGGCTTCTTCTGCGGTGATGATAAATGGCATTGGAAATTTATTTACATCAGTCATTGGAGTTTTCACAAAACCTGGAGAAACGGTTTGCACAAATACATTTGTCTTTACCAAGTCAGTACGAAGAGATTCTAGAAAGTTAATTTGTGCTGCTTTGCTCGGTCCATAACCACTAGAACCAGGCATACCTCGATAACCTGCAACGGAAGAAACTCCCACAAAGGTTCCGGAATCCTTCTCGATCATCTTTGGCAAAATTGCAGCAGCGCACCTGGCCATACCAACCATGTTGGTATTGGTATGTGTTTTAAATACCTCTAGATCAAATTTCTTTGCCGTCATGCGTTGCCAGAAACCTGCCATCACAATCACGATATCGAAGTCGCCATATTTCTCTAAATATTTCGCTGCAGCAAGTTCTACAGATTCGTCGCTAGCGACATCCACCAAGATATCTCCGCTGCTACGTGCAGAACGGACTACTTGGCAGCCTTTCGCTGCTAATTCGTTGGCAACTGCCTCACCAATACCTGAAGATGCGCCAATCACCCAAGCTTTTCTCTTGCTCCAATTCATAACTTCACAAAACCTAACTGCCAAACATTTAAGTGTCCGGCGCGGAAACCTGCCTCAGAATAAGCCAAGTAGTACTCCCACATTCTTTCGAACTCCTCATTAAAACCTAGCGCGCTTACTGCTTTCTGGTTCTGGATGAATCGTTCGCGCCAAAGTTTTAAAGTATTTGCATAATCAATTCCCATGGCGCGGCTATCAACTAACTTCATCTGGTCTTTGGTGAACTGATCAATTACCTCGCGAGATGGGATGATGCCGCCCGGAAATATGTATTTATGAATCCAGGTGTATGCATGTTTTGAAGCCAACAAGCGATCATGCGGCATGGTGATTGCTTGTAATCCAAATCGACCGCCACTCTTCAAATGTTTTGCAATTTCATCGAAATATGTGGGCCAATATTTCTCACCGACTGCCTCGATCATTTCAACGCTAACTACTGCATCATATTGCTGATTTAGGTCGCGGTAATCTCGAATCTCTACATTAATCATGTTAGATAAACCAGCTTTAGCAATTCGTTCGTCTGCCAGCGCTTTCTGTTCTTTTGAAAGCGTGATGGTATGCACCTTCGCACCGCGAAGCGCTGCTTGAATTGCAAGTTGCCCCCAACCAGAACCAATCTCCAGAATCTGCATACCTGCTTTGACTCCGGCAAAATCCAAAACACCTTCAATTTTTCTAATCTGAGCTTTGGCAAGGTTCTCAAAGGTAGGTTGATCATTTCCAAAATTCGCTGAGGAGTAACTCATGGTCTCATCTAAAAATAGCGCGAATAACTCGTTTGAAAGATCGTAATGGCGAGAGATATTTGATTTAGATCCCTCTGGGTTATTCTCTTCTTGTTTCGGTTGGAAAGGTTCAAATAGTTTTCTAAATTTACGCATCCAGCCCGGGACAATATGTAACAACTTCTCTGCATAAGGAGTTAGCACCTCGGCCAAATCTGGCGCAGCGCTCCACTCTTTCGCCATAAAAGATTCGCCTAAGCCAATCTTTAAATCATTACCTAGGCGCACAAAGAAGTTCTCACTATGGATTGTGAGTGTTGGAAGATTTGGTTTACCCGGTCCAAGCTTTTGGCCATTTGGAAGAATTACATTTACATCAACATGTGGCGCAATTCTTTTCAGTAATTGTTTGGCAACTGCAGCGCGAATGTTCATAACATCCCGCTTTGTTTTGGATGTTCTGGCCTAACAATCACTGGCAGCCTTCTGGCCCATAACCAAATTCCGTGAGCGCGAATTCGAGCCATTGCTTGAATCGTCGAAAATGGTGTGCGCAGAGATGCCGCTAAACGATTCTTAATGCTCGCCTCCATTTGTGACCCTGAAAAACTTGCTGTAAATACCAAAGCGTTATTTTGATATAAATTTACCGATACCGCCACTTTTTCATCATGTAAATAGGCGCGGGCTTTATATTCGCCTTCTACCGTGAAAAATGGTGAGACGTAGAACTCCTTATTTAATATGGCATTACCGTTTTCATCGGGTTTGATTAGATGCGCATGTCGATCGCCGTAGGTGTTATGTATCTCAAGTATTGCCCATCTACATTTGCCATTCTCTGCTAAACACCAATAGACCGATAGTGGATTAAATACATATTTATTGGTGCGAGCGCTAGCTAACATCAATACTTTATCGCCAGGCTCTAATTTCTCGCCGCGACTTTCGGCAAAGAAAATAACTGCCTCTTTCAAAGTAGTTGCCTCGCCCCCGAAGTGATCTTTGGCTAGCAACCGGTTTTCCAAAAACTTTGGCAGGGTTTCATCTAAATCAACTAGCCATAGATAGTTGGTGAACTTCAACCCGTGAACAAAAGGGGTTCTGCGTTGATGTAAAACTTTACCCCGAACTAATTTCACCATGTCTCTACCAATAATTTACCAATTTGAACCAAATTTACGAGCTGCTTCTACGCCTGAACGTGCACCATCTTCATGGAAACCCCAACCTAGGTGCGCTCCAGCAAATGCTAAACGTGGACCACCTGCAGTCTTTAAAAAACGCGCAGCTTCAAGCGACTTCACTGTGAATACTGGGTGCTCATACTCCATCTTCGCAATTACTTTGTCTTCATCTACTTGATCTTGTCCATTTAAAGTAACGACGTAATCTTTAGCTGCATCCAATCGCATTAATAAATTCATCCAATAGCTGACCAATACCTTGCTGGTCTTAGAATCTTTGCCGCAATCTTCCATCATGTAATTCCATGAAGCGCGAGCGCCACTTAATGTAGGCAAAACTTTGCTATCCGTGTGTAGCCATGTTTGATTGGTCGAATAAGGCATCGCCGCCAATGCTTTTGCCTCTTCGGTGGTGGCGTCAACCAGTATTTTTAAAGCGGTATTGGCATGGGTTGCGATAATCGCAAAATCGTAATTGACGACACCGGATTGACTTGTAATCTCAACATGGTTATCAAATCTACGCACCGCTTTTACCGCATCGTTTGATTTCGCATTTGGCATCAGTTTGATTATCGATTCTACATATCTCTGTGAGCCGCCAACAACGGTTCTCCAGGTTGGAGAATTACCGAGCTCCAACATTCCGTGATTACGTAGGAATTCAAAGAGGTGGCGTGCTGGATATTGCAACGAATCACCGTCACCTGATGACCAAACACATGAGACCACGGGAATTGCATAATGCTTTATGAAATATTGGCTAAATTTATTTACTTCTAGAAATTCACCCCAGGTAGTCTCATTTTTGGAAGTTGTGTCCAAAAGTTTCTTAGCTTCACGATAAAAACGAGGTACCTCAATTAGCATCTTCACAAATCTTGGATCGATTAATTTAATTGGTTTGGCAAGTATTCCTTTGATCCCGCGACCCCCTGCATATTGCAATCCACAACCTTTGCAATTAATGCTCATACTCATCTCAGTCTCTTGGGTATTTATCCCTAACTCTTTAAAGAGGCGTAATAAATTTGGATAAGTTCGCTCGTTATGAACTATAAAGCCAGAATCGACATTTACCTCTTTGGTATTTGACTCTTGTATGCGATGAGTGTGTGCATGGCCGCCAAAACGAAGATCGCTCTCATAAATAGTTACTTCGTGGCTATCTTTCAATAAATAGGCGGCAGTTAATCCCGAAACTCCGGAACCAATAATGGCTATCTTCGCCAATTGACCACCCTCTTGTTATGTATGCCTGATTAACCTGTTTAACCTGTATGACCTGTTTAACCTTGCAGAACTCTATCGTTGGGACATATATTTCCGATTATGAGCGAAATCATCCTTTCTAAAACCCTTAAAAGTAAGAAGTCTGCGGAAGAACTTTTCGCCTATTTCAGCGATTTCACCACTACCAACGAGTGGGATCCAAACACCGTAAAAACCACCAAGTTAAGCGGAGATGGCGGGGTCGGAACTAAATACGCGAATACCTCTAGTTTTAATGGCCGAGAAAGTTCGTTGGTTTATGAGGTGATTGAGTATCAGCCAAATTCCATCATCAGATTACGGGGTGAGAATAAATCTTTGACAGCGGTCGATACTATGAAAGTTGAAGAGCTAAATGGTGAACGACAATTCACTTATGAGGCTCGCTTTAGATTTAAAGGGATTGCAAAAATTGCAGCGCCATTTCTAAAGAAGGCATTTGATAAGTTGGCAGCGGATGCCGAGACCGGACTTAGGAAGGTACTTTGATGAGTGAATATGTAGCAGG
>CAZYJU010000023.1:0-2360 GCA_964647945.1 uncultured Actinomycetes bacterium
GCAACCGCGCTAGTTGAAACTGGTTCGAAGATGGATGAAGTTATCTTCGAAGAGTTCAAGGGCACCGGCAACATGGAATTGAAGCTAGATCGTAAACTTGCAGATAAGCGCATCTTCCCAGCGGTAGATGTCGATGCTTCTGGTACTCGTAAAGAAGAGATTCTGATGGGCACCGAAGAGTTAAATATCGTTTGGAAATTGCGTCGTGTACTTCATGCACTTGATTCTCAAGCAGCTCTTGAATTGTTACTTGAGAAGATGAAGGGCACCAAGAGCAACGTGGAATTCTTGATGCAAGTCCAGAAGACCACTGTTGGTCCTGACGAAGGCAAATAATTACGCTCAAATTTGTGGCAAAGGTGTTTAAGTAAGTAACCTTTACCCCTGTCCCGATTTGGTTCACGAAAGAGATTTCGACCCAGATCAAATGAATGATTAAGGAATACGACATGAAGCCAGAGATTCACCCAGAGTACGTCGAGACCACAGTTAACTGCGGTTGCGGCGAATCATTTAAGACTCGATCAACTGTAACTACAGGTTCGATCTACGTAGAAGTTTGCGATAAGTGCCACCCGTTCTACACAGGTAAGCAGCGCATCCTTGATACCGGTGGACGCGTCGCTAAGTTCGAAGAGCGCTTCGGTAAGAAGAACAAGTAGCTTTCTTAAAAGACCGCATATTCCAACGCTATGTTGGAGTGCGGTCTTTTTATTTTTAGTCAACACTTGAAAGGAGGCCAATGTGAGTGAGACGTTAAACGAGAGATTTGCAACTGCAATCGAATTAGTTAAAGAGTATGCGGATCTGGAAAAACAGATGGCAGATCCAAGCATCCATGCCGATGCCGGTAATGCGCGCAAACTTGGCCGCCGTTATGCCCAGCTAGGTCCAGTTGTTGCTGGCTACCGAAAGTGGCGTCAGAGCTTTGATGATTTAAGTGCGGCAAGAGAACTGGCAGAGAGCGATCCTGAATTTGCAGCAGAGATCCCAGCGCTAGAAGTAGCGGAAGCAGCTAATGCGGAAAAATTAGAAGAACTGCTATTACCTAGAGATCCAAACGATGATCGCGATGTAATCATGGAGATCAAGGCAGGTGCCGGTGGCGATGAGTCTGCGCTCTTTGCGGGAGATTTACTTCGCATGTACATGCGATATGCAGAGAAGCAAGGTTGGAAGACCGAGGTAATTGACGTTACCGAATCTGATTTAGGTGGCTATAAAGATATTTCAATCGCTATCAAGTCCAAAGGTGTAACCGAACCCGGCCAATCTCCATATGCAAAATTAAAGTTTGAAGGTGGAGTGCATCGAGTACAACGAGTGCCAGAGACGGAATCGCAAGGCAGAATTCACACATCTGCTGCAGGTGTATTGGTACTTCCAGAAGCGGAAGAAGTTGATATCGAATTGAATATGAATGATGTACGTGTAGATGTCTATCGTTCATCTGGACCTGGTGGACAGAGCGTTAACACCACAGATTCTGCAGTCCGACTAACTCACGTTCCAACCGGAATCGTGGTTTCATGCCAGAACGAGAAATCCCAATTACAGAACAAAGAATCTGCGCTACGTATCTTGCGTGCACGTTTACTAGCTGACGCACAAGAGAAGGCAGAAGCCGTGGCTGCAGCAGAGCGTAAGAGCCAAGTCCGAACTGTTGATCGCTCCGAACGTATTCGCACCTACAACTTCCCGGAAAATCGCTTGAGCGATCACCGCGTCAATTACAAGGCCAATAATTTGGATGCCGTCTTAAATGGCGAATTGGATTCGGTGATTCAATCTTTACTTGATGCCGATAAAGCAGCCAAACTCTCTGGAAATTAATTAATGGTTCGCGATTTAATCCGAAACGCCAAGAAACATCTGGCGGATGCTGGATATAACGAAGTTGATGCTGAGATTCTATTTGCGCACCTTTTAGGAATTAGTCGCATGGAAATACATAATCCCATCGCCTTAGAAAAGGCGATGGAGGACCTTGGTGATATCGCAGAGGATTATCATCAACTGATTAATCGACGCACCTCACATGAACCTTTGCAATACATAACCGGAATTGCCCACTTTCGTAATTTAGATTTAGAGGTTGGCCCTGGAGTATTGGTACCAAGACCTGAGAGCGAATTGATGGTCTCTTATCTCTTGGCATTGATAGAACAGCGAACCGGAACCGTTAGTGTTATTGATTTAGGTGCTGGCTCTGGTGCGTTAGCAATTGCATTGACTACGGAATCTGATCAAGTTCGAGTAATTGCGGTAGAAAATAGTGGCGATGCAATTAAGTGGTTACATAAGAATGTTGCGAAATATGCACCCGAGATGCGAGTAGTTGAGGCAGATGTTAAAGATGC
>CAZYJU010000023.1:2460-3629 GCA_964647945.1 uncultured Actinomycetes bacterium
GAGGAGATGTTCATTAATATTGAATTGCATTATGATTTAAACGATAGACCACGCTGGACAAGTGCAGTAAGAAAGTAATTTTCCGATGACCATAGTTGATTTGAAAAAAGGGCAGATGGCTCGCCATGTAACGCGCGCAGTCAAAGCAATCAACGATGGTTATGTGATTGCAGTGCCTATGGAGAATGCTTATGCATATATCTGCGATGCATTCAATCAAGATGCAGTTCGCGCCATGCATGTATTGCGTGGTGACGAACTTGGGGTCAAGGCACAAGTATTAGTGCGCGATTTCAAAATGGCCGAAGGGATTTCCAGAAATCTAGATAAGCGCACCATCACTGCGATGAAAAAATATTGGCCAGGCAAAGTCACTTTTCAAGTGCTGCCAAGCGCGTTACTTAATTGGGATCTGGGCGATAACAACGAATTAGATGAAGTTGCTATCCGTGTTCCGGTTGCACCATTTGTTAAAGCAATTCTTGCGAAGACTGGACCGCTTGCAACTGCATCAGTTGCATCTGCAGGAGAAGTTGCAATCACTGCAAGCTCTGAAGTTCCGACCCAAGGGGTGGAACTCTTCTTTAGTAATGGCAAATTACGTAAAGGCCTACCTTCAACTATCGTCCGAACCGTCGCTGGCGCCCATAAGGTGCTTCGCGCTGGCGCAGTAGACTTTGTCTCATGACCGATGCGCGCAAATACGGACCAGATTTCGAACTTTTAGAACGCCAAGATCCAGAGATTGCCAGCATCTTGTTGGCAGAGGTGAAGCGTCAACAAACTGGATTGCAATTGATTGCATCCGAGAACTTCACATCTGGCGCAGTATTAGCAGCGCTAGGCACGCCGTTAAGTAATAAGTATGCAGAGGGTTACCCAGGGAAGCGTTATTACGGTGGCTGCGAAGTTGTAGATCGCGCCGAAACTATTGCCATCGAACGCGCTAAACAATTATTTGGTGCAGATCATGCAAACGTGCAACCACATTCAGGTGCATCAGCAAACATTGCAGTTTATGCAGCTTTCACCAAACCTGGCGATAAAGTCATGGCGATGTCCTTGCCACATGGTGGACATTTAACTCATGGTTCAAAGGTAAATTTCTCTGGCAAGTGGTTTGATATCGTCTCTTATGGCGTTCGCCAAGACACTGAATTGATTGATTA
>CAZYJU010000023.1:3729-5694 GCA_964647945.1 uncultured Actinomycetes bacterium
CATGCAGCTGCCATCGACAAAGCAATCTTCCCAGGAATGCAAGGCGGACCAATCATGTCTGCAGTTGCAGCAAAAGCGGTTGCGCTACATGAATGTTTACAGGCCTCCTTCCAAAGTTATGCAAAAAATGTGATCACAAATGCCAAAGCGCTGACTTCAGAGTTAGTGGCAAATGGCATGCGAGCAATCTCGGGCGGAACCGAAACTCACCTAGCGCTACTTGATGTAACTGGCGCTGGGGTTACTGGAAAAGTTGCAGATGAGCGTTGCGGAGCAGCTGGAATCACTTTAAATAAGAACTCCATTCCATTTGATCCAAATCCACCAGCAGTCACCAGCGGTATTCGCGTGGGAACTCCATCGGTTACTACCCAAGGTATGGGAGTTGCAGAGATGAAAGTTGTTGCTGATTTGATCACCCGTGCGATCAAGAGCGATGATTCTGCGGAGCATGCAAAGATCAAATCTGAAGTTCAAGATCTAGTGGCGAAGTTTCCGATCTATTCCTGAATTTCTGAATAACTAAAACTAATGCGCGAATACCTGTTAACGATGCTGCTAAGTGCAGGCATCTGTTATCTGGTAACTCCGTATGTTGAGCATTTTGCATTGCAGTTCGGTGCAATTGCCCGAGTTCGTACCAGAGATGTTCACACTGAAACCACTCCACGATGGGGCGGGGTGGCCATGTGGTTTGCTACCTCATTCACATTTGTGGTCGTCTCACATCTACCTTTAGTTGGTAAATCTTTTGGCCGAGAGGCGCAAGGGATATTTCTAGCCGCAACCTTCGTCGTGCTACTTGGAATGATCGATGATCGCTACGAATTAGATGCGCTAACCAAACTTGCTGGCCAAGCTTTAGCTGCCGGCATTCTGCTCTCATTTGGTGTGCAGCTACTTTGGTTACCTATCAACGGTTTGATCACATTGCCACCTTCTATCGGACAACTACTAACAGTTTTAGTGATCATGGTCGCGATCAACGCTGTTAATTTCATTGACGGTTTAGATGGTTTAGCAAGTGGAGTAGTTGCGATTGCTGCATCTGCCTTTTTTATATTCGCATATGTACTTGCAGTGGTTTATGGATTTAGCCGTGCGGGTGCGCCATCAACAATGACTGCGGTTTTAATCGGAGCCTGCATTGGATTTCTGCCACATAACGCCCATCCAGCAAGGATTTTCATGGGGGATTCAGGGTCGATGTTCTTGGGGCTAATGCTTGGCGCATCGGCAATTACATTAACTGGCCAATTTGATCCAAATGCAATCTCTTCAGAAGCCACTGGTCCGACATTCTTGCCATTACTTCTTCCTTTTGCAGTACTAGCAATTCCGCTAGCAGATTTCATTACGGCAGTCGTGCGACGTTTACGTGCAGGACGTTCACCGTTTGCACCAGATAACGAACACTTACATCACAAATTATTTAAGGCCGGTAACTCTCAACTACGCACTGCAATCATCATGTATCTATGGACCGCAGCGATTGCATATCCTGTGATGGTTTGGGCATTTGCGCCACTTTGGATGGCGTTAGTAGTCGGAGCAGTTTTTGGTGGCGCATCGATTCTGGTCATGAATCGAAAGCGCAAAGTTAATAGCGAAGACAGCGATGAAAAAGGTGAATTAGTTGGACGCTAATAAAGAGATGATGAAAGGTGCTTTGGTGCCTTCGCTCGTAGTTGGCGTCATTGCATTGATTATTGCAACTTGGGTAAAGGGAAGCTCCGGTCTTTATGGTGCGCTACTTGCACAATTGGTGGTCTTAGTTTTCTTCCTGGTTAATATTGCGGTTGCTAGCGTGACCAAAAACGCTGATCCGATTGCAACAATGGCGCTTGCAATGTTCTCTTATTTCTCAAAGATCTTGCTATTAGGTGCGATGATGTTTTTAATTGGAAAATTCACCAATGATTCAGATATCAATCGAATGAGCTTTGGTTTATCTGCAATCGCCCT
>CAZYJU010000023.1:5794-11793 GCA_964647945.1 uncultured Actinomycetes bacterium
TTCCGAGACCCGAAGAAGATAAGTAGACTGCCGGTCATGAGTAAGGACGAGAACGCCCTCTGGTCGATCTTCGGATATCTGTTATCTGGATTACTAGTTTGGGGCGGAGTTGGCTGGCTGGCAGACCGCTTCTTTGGCACCTCTTTTCTATTGCTGGTTGGGCTAATCGTCGGCGCTGGGGCGGCAATCACAATTATTTGGCTTCGCTTCGGGCGCGAATAATCAATCTCCCGATTTCATAATTTCAAGGCTTTTCAATAGGGTTTCCCTGCTTCCCCAAGCAATCACGCCCCCATAAGGAGATCTTTCGTGCTGAACCTCCGCTTTGAAGGAGAGGGTTTCACCCCGCCGGGCACAAAAGACTTTAACCTCCCTTCATTAATCGAAGGTAATCCTTATTTCACAAAACCAATCTTGGCGCTTTTCTTATCAGTCATTTTGATTTCGGTTTTCTTCATCTTGTCATCACGAAAAGCAGCGGTAGTTCCATCTAAATTCCAGTTTGTTGGCGAATCTGTCTATGGATTTATCCGTAAAGGAATCGGCGAAGACATCATCGGTCACGAATTCATGCGTTTCGTGCCGTTCCTATTTACTTTGTTTACATTTATTTTGGTCAACAACCTCTTCGGAATTGTTCCGTTGATTCAATTCCCAACTATGTCGCATGTGGCTTTCCCATATGTGTTGGCGATCTTTACTTACGGCGTCTTTCACTACATCGGTATCAAGAAGCAAGGCTTCGTCAAGTACATGAAGGGCATCATGTTCTTGCCTGGTGTTCCAAAGTGGTCTTACATATTGCTAACACCACTTGAGATTGCTACTTACTTTTTAATCCGTCCGCTAACCCTTTCGCTTCGTTTATTTGCGAATATGTTTGCGGGCCACTTATTGCTACTTGTGTTCATCTTGGGCGGCGAACACATGTTGCTATCTGATGCAATTGGCTTGAAGATAGTTTCGATCTTTGGCTTTGGCCTTGGAATCGTCATGACCTTCTTCGAGTTCATGGTCCAATGTCTGCAGGCGTACATCTTTACCTTGCTGACAGCGCTCTACATCGCCGGCGCCCTTGCCGACGAGCACTAAACGGAACAAAACACCTAGCTAACGCTAGGAAATACAGAAAGATAGGAAAGAAACTATGTCAGGCACACTCAACCTGGTCGGTTATGGCCTCTCAGCTATCGGTCCTGCTATTGCAACAGGTCTGATCTTCGCGGCATACATCAATGGCGTAGCACGCCAGCCAGAAGCACGTTCAGTACTACAGCCTCTAGCGTTCCTTGGCTTCGCACTTGCAGAAGCTCTTGCGCTATTCGGTCTAGTTCTAGCGTTCATCCTCTAATAAAAAAATTAGATAAAACTAAAACAATAGAAACTAAACCAGATAAGTTTTAGAGAAAGAAACGACAATGCAATTTAGGTTCGCAGGGGAAGGCGCTAATCCGCTTATTCCACATACCTCAGAACTAATCGTCGGAACGATTGCGTTCACGATTCTCTTCTTGGTACTTCGCAGAGCGGTAGTGCCAATGTTCGAGAAGGCTTACGCAGACCGTACCGAGGCGATTCAAGGTGGCATCGAAAAGGCAGAGAAGGCGCAAGCAGAGGCACAAGCTGCACTGGAGAATTACAACCAGCAGCTAGCAAGCGCTCGCGATGAAGCTGCACGACTTCGTGAAGAAGCGCGTGCACAAGCTGCAAATATTGCAGATGAGATTCGCGCAAAAGCCCAAGATGAAGCATCACGCATTGTTGCTACTGCACATGCATCGATCGAAGCAGAGCGCCAACAAGCCATTACCTCACTACGTAATGAAGTTGGAACTCTGGCTGTCGAACTCGCTTCCAAGATTGTTGGGGAAGCGTTAGACGACCAGGCTCGACAGTCACGCATTGTCGAACGATTTATGGCAGATCTAGAGAAAAAATAAAGAAAAAGTAATAGGAAAAGTAAATGGCGATTCATTTGGGAGGCAGTAGCCGCAACTCATTAGCGGCTACGCGCGAAGTTCTAGATAAGACCTTAAATGGTCTATCTGGCGATGACGCATCTGCGCTCTCAACTGATCTCTTTGTAGTTGTTAATGCCTTGGGACAGAATGTTGCGCTACGCCGTGCAATCACCGATCCTGCGCGAAGCGCTGAAGATAAAGGTGGACTACTTAAGCAGCTCTTTGGCTCTAAAGTTTCAGATAAGGCGATTGCAATTGCAAATACCGCGATTTCAAATCGTTGGTCATCGCCATCAGATTTGTTAATTGCCATGGAGCAGATTGCAATCCAAGCTGAAGCTGGAGCGGCAAATGCGCGCGGCGAGTTAGATCGCTTGGAAGAAGAGGTCTTCACATTTGGCCGCACTTTGGCCACCAACCAGGATCTTCGCAATGCGCTAAATGGAAATCCAGGCGCTATCACTGAGAAGCGCACTTTGGTAAATGAAGTATTGAAGAACGCTTCCACCTCTACCAAAGCGCTAATTGCACAGATTGTTAATGGACTTTGGGGTCGCAACATCGAGAATGCGCTTTCAGATATTGCACATGCAACTGCCGAACATCGTAATTTGGTAGTAGCTCACGTAAGCAGCGCAATTGATTTATCTGCTGCACAGAAGCAGAAATTGGCCGAGGCTCTAACCAAGCAGATCGGACAGAAAGTAAGAGTAAACGTAGAGACCAATCCGAAAGTTATCGGTGGAGTTTCGATTCGTTTCCGTGATGAATTGATTGATGGCACCGTCATCAGTCGTATGGCCGAAGCAAGCCAAGCGCTTGCAGGAAAGTAAGGAGAAACCAAAATGGCGGAACTCACGATCCGACCAGAAGAAGTTCGCGATGCATTAGCGAATTTCGTTAAGTCGTATCAGCCAAGCGGAGCTGGCCGCGAAGAGATCGGTGTTGTCACCGAAGCTTCAGATGGCATCGCTCGCGTAGAAGGCTTGCCTTCGACAATGACCAACGAGTTGTTGAAGTTCGAAAACGGAACTTTGGGACTTGCACTTAACCTCGATGTTCGTGAAATCGGTGTGGTTATTTTGGGTGCATTCTCAGGTATTGAAGAAGGAACTAAGGTCTATCGCACCGGCGAGATTCTTTCAGTTCCAGTTGGTGATGCATTCTTAGGTCGCGTAGTTGATGCACTTGGTCGCCCAGTTGATGGCAAAGGTCCAATCAACTCAGAGGCCACTCGTGCACTTGAATTACAGGCACCTTCAGTAGTTCAGCGCCAACCAGTTAAAGAGCCATTGATGACAGGCATCAAGGCGATTGACGCAATGACCGCTATCGGCCGCGGACAGCGTCAGTTGATCATTGGTGATCGTCAAACAGGTAAGACTGCAGTTGCGGTAGATACCATTATTAATCAGTTAGAAAACTGGAAGTCTGGCGATAAGAAGAAGCGCGTTAAGTGCATCTACGTTGCAATCGGACAGAAGGGTTCAACTGTTGCATCTGTTCGTGCAGCTTTAGAAGAAGCTGGCGCAATGGAGTACACCACGATTGTCTCTGCACCAGCATCTGATCCAGCGGGCTTTAAGTACTTAGCTCCTTACACCGGATCTGCAATTGGTCAGCACTGGATGTACAACGGCGATCACGTACTAATTGTTTTTGATGATCTATCAAAGCAAGCCGAGGCATACCGTTCAGTCTCATTGCTACTTCGTCGTCCACCAGGCCGCGAGGCATATCCTGGCGACGTCTTCTACTTACATTCACGTTTATTAGAGCGTTGCGCAAAACTTTCAGATGAATTAGGTGGCGGTTCGATGACCGGCCTTCCAATCATCGAAACAAAAGGTAACGACGTCTCTGCATTTATCCCGACCAACGTAATTTCGATTACCGATGGTCAGTGCTTCTTGGAAACCGACTTGTTTAACTCTGGCGTTCGTCCAGCGATTAACGTCGGTATCTCAGTTTCACGTGTGGGTGGATCTGCACAGACCAAAGCGATGAAGAAGATCGCTGGTCGTTTGCGTCTTGACCTTGCACAGTTCCGCGAACTTGAAGCTTTCGCAGCTTTCGGTTCAGATCTTGATGCAGCTTCAAAGGCTCAGCTAGAGCGCGGTGCGCGAATGGTTGAATTGCTAAAGCAAGGTCAGTACTCACCATATTCACTTGAGCGTCAGATTGTCTCTATTTGGGCTGGTACCTCAGGAAAGTTAGATTCAGTTGCAGTTGCGGATATCCGTCGCTTCGAATCTGAACTTCTTGATTACATCGGTCGCGAACATAAAGAGGTATTCAACGTAATCTCAGAGACCCGCGAATTGTCTGATGACACCATCGCATCACTTGAGAAGATCGTGGCGACCTTCAAGACCATGTTCAAGCCATCAGTTGCTCCAGCAGTTCAAGAGAAGGATGCGGAAGCGCTTGATGAAGTTGGACAAGAGACCATCACTCGCCAGGTTCCAAAGCGTAAGTAATCGGAAAACAACAGGAGTTAAGCGAAACTAAAAAATGGGTGCACAACTAAGAATCTACCGCCGCCGAATTCGTTCGGTTAAGGCGACGAAGAAGATTACGAAAGCGATGGAATTGATCTCCGCTTCTCGTATCGTTAAAGCGCAACAGCGCGTTAACGCTTCCTCGCCTTATGCCCGCGAATTGACGCATGCGGTGACTGCAGTTGCATCCGTAACTAGCGCTTCACATCCGCTAACCACCGAATCTGCAAAACCAATTCGTGCAGCGGTTTTGATCATCAGCGCTGATCGCGGAATGGCTGGCGCTTATTCAAATGCCGCAATCAAGGAAGGCGATCAATTAATCTCGCTACTTAAAGAGCGCGGATTAAGCGTTAAGCCATATTTGGTTGGTCGCAAGGCGGTTAGCTTCTATAAGTTCCGTAATCGCGAGATCGCAAATTCATGGACTGGTTTCTCGGATAATCCGTCTTACGCACATGCCAAAGAGATCAGTGATTCTTTGATCCCAGCATTTATTGCGGATGCACAGACCGATCCAAATGGCGTTGATGAACTACATATCGTTTACACCGAATTCAAATCAATGTTGACCCAGCTTCCAATTGCTAAGCGCATGCTTCCTTTGGAAGTCGTCGAATCTGAAGCGCCATCAGGGTTGATGCCTTCATATGAATTCGAACCAACCCCAGAGACCGTGCTCGATGCGCTTCTTCCAAAGTACATCGAAGCACGTGTATATAACGCGCTACTTCAGTCAGCGGCATCCGAACATGCTGCTCGCCGTCGCGCGATGAAATCTGCAACAGATAACGCAGATGAATTAATTAAAGGTTTGACCCGACTAGCTAACGCAGCTCGTCAGGCCGAAATCACACAGGAAATCAGTGAAATCGTCGGCGGTGCGGACGCACTCGCCTCAAGTAATGCAGGGAGCGAATGATGTCTAAAGGTCGCGTAGCACGAGTAATCGGTCCGGTGGTGGATATTGAATTTCCATCTGATGCGATGCCAAGTATCTATAACGCGCTTAAAGTCGATGTTGATGTAGCGGGAAGCAAAAAGACGCTAACACTTGAAGTTGCGCAGCACTTGGGTGACAACCTAGTTCGCGCGATCTCGATGCAGCCAACTGACGGAATGGTCCGTGGCGCAGAGGTGTCAGATACTGGTAGCCCGATCTCTGTTCCTGTCGGAGATGTAACTAAGGGCCATGTATTTAACGCGCTCGGCGAATCACTGGATGTTCCTACTTCATCACTTAACGTACAAGAGCGTTGGCCAATCCACCGCGATGCACCAGCGTTCGATCAGCTCGAATCAAAGACTGAGATGTTCGAAACCGGAATTAAAGTTATCGATCTACTAACACCTTATGTACGTGGTGGAAAGATTGGTCTATTCGGTGGCGCAGGTGTCGGTAAGACCGTTTTGATTCAAGAGATGATCTACCGTGTAGCAGAAAACTTCGGTGGTGTATCTGTATTCGCCGGTGTCGGTGAGCGTACCCGTGAAGGTAACGACTTATTCCTTGAAATGACCGAGACTGGCGTTATCA
>CAZYJU010000024.1:0-2815 GCA_964647945.1 uncultured Actinomycetes bacterium
ACATGCTTGCCGGTGTACTGAGTTCCATTTACTTCAACGGTATTAGGGGATACCAACTTGCCCCAACCTTCGATGAAATCAACTCCGCGGGATTTAACTAACCCTGATAAACCTTTGTACAGCCTTGAGATCACACCATCTTTGTATGCGTTGACCCCAGCCATATCGATTGAGTTAAATGTTGCAGATACGCCGAAATCAGATGCATGACGTGTGTTATCCGCGATCTCTCCTGCATGTAGAAGCGCTTTGGTCGGAATGCATCCTCGGTGTAAACAAGTCCCGCCGACTTTATCTGCTTCGATCAATGCAACCTTTAAACCAAGTTGTGATGCACGTAGTGCGCAGGCATAACCGCCAGAACCGCCACCTAAAATTACGACGTCATATGACATTTATTAGCTCCGTAGAGTGAAATTAACCTAGGGCTAATCCTGCCACTTGCGGCAGATTAAGGGTAATCCGCACCAAAAAGAGCGCTATTTGGCCATCTCAATTAATGAGCGAACTGCAACACCGGTTGCTCCAACTGGAGTATGGCCATGTGCACTGCCCGTGTTTAGTTCAACTCCTGCAATATCTAGATGTAACCAAGGTAACTCATCCTTGATGAATTCTTTGAGGAAAAGTCCAGCAACTAGCGCTCCACCCATACGTTCTCCGATGTTAGCTATATCGGCAACTGGAGTGTCTAATGAAGCGCGCAATTCCTCTGGAAGTGGCAATTGCCAGAACTGTTCGCCAGTTATGTCAGTGATATCTAGGAACTCTGCACAGGCGTCGTCATTATTAGTCATAACGGCTGAATAGCGTTTACCAAGTGCGACTACTTTCGCGCCAGTTAAAGTTGCAACATCAACAAGCAGATCTAAGTTCTTCTCTTCTTGAGCTTTAACCATCGCATCTGCCAAAACCAATCTACCTTCCGCATCAGGATTTAAAACTTCAACAGTTTTACCACCGTAAATGGTGATGATGTCGGATGGGCGAGTAGCGGTATCGGAAACCATATTCTCGGCAAGTGGTGCCCATGCATTAATGGAAACCGGTAATTTCAATTCTGCGATGGCAAGAAGTGCGCCGCAGACAGATGCTGCGCCAGTCATATCACCTTTCATCTCGTCCATATTTAAAGCGGGCTTTAAAGCCAAGCCACCTGAATCAAATGTGATTCCTTTACCTACATATGCAAGGTTTCGCTTCGCTTTTGTGCCCTTGTAAGAAAGTTGAACTAATCGTGGAGGATTGGCAGAACCTTGACCGACACCGATGATTCCGCCGAATCCTTGTGCCTTCAATTGCTTCTCATCCCAAACTTTTACCTTAACGCCTGAGATCTTCTTAGCTTCCTTGCTTACTAATTCGGCGAACTTCTTTGGGTTTAGGTAACTAGGAGGCATATTTACCAAGTCACGAACAAAGAAGGTCCACTTAACTACGATTGAAACTTCTTTGAGCAGTTTCTGATCACCATCTGCATCAATATAGATATCGGTTAGCGGTGCTTTCTGATCCTTCTTTGAGTGGCCGCGAAAATCGGTAAAAGAGTATGAACCAAGAGCGGCACCTTCGGCCATGGCTCTTGCATCATTTGCAATTGCAAAGATCGCGCTCTTATGACCGTGAAGACTCTGCGCCGCGATACCGCTGGCGCGGCGAATGGTTTCGGAAGGGTAGCTCTTCTGTGATTTACCAAGTCCAGTAAAAACTAGGATCTTTGAAGCGGTACCTGGAAGTTTGATGACCTCATCTACTTTGCCAGTTGCGCCTAAATCTTTGAGAGTTTGCAGAATCTCTTTTTCGTCTAACTTAAGAGTGCTTACGATCTCAAGTCCAAGAGCGCCATCTTTATTACTGGCTCTCTGAGCAAGTCCAACAACTAAGGCGTCGCTTGCAACTGTGCCGGTGAGGTATTTCAGTTTTAGCATTTGCAAAGAATAGGGCATGGCCTCAAAGGTAATCCTTCTTTCTAGCGAATAGATATCTAGTGCCTATATGGTCTGCCTATGAAGAATTCTCCATTATCTGCAAAACACGAAGCGCTCGGCGCGAAGATGGCTGACTTTGGCGGCTGGCTAATGCCAATCGAATATCCAGGTGGCGGGGTCTTAGCCGAACACGATGCGGTTCGAAATCGAGTTGGGATCTTTGATGTTTCGCACCTTGGCAAGATCTCGGTTCAAGGCCCAGGAGCAAAAGATTTCATCAACTCAATTTTGACCAACGATTTAAATAAGATCTCTAATGGAGAGGCTCAATACAACTTACTTTGTAATGATGCGGGCGGAGTAATTGATGACATCATCGCTTACCGCAATAGTGACGATGATATTTTCTTAGTACCAAATGCCGCCAATTGCAGCAAAGTCTTCGATGTACTGAAAAAGTCTGCACCTTCCGAAATTAAGATCACCAATCAACACGAGGAGTATGCGGTAATCGCCGTCCAAGGCCCACGCTCTAAAGACTTGATCGAATCTCTTGGAGTAACTCTCGGAATCGATTACATGTCTTTTACTAGAAGCCAGATTGCAGGTTGCGATGTAATCGTATGTCGCACCGGTTATTCAGGCGAGCATGGTTATGAGGTGCTACCAAAGTGGGGCGATGCTTCGAAAGTTTGGGATGCAATCACCGCAAAACTTGGCGATGGTTTGGTTTGTGGCCTTGGCGCCCGTGACACATTAAGAACTGAGATGGGATATCCGTTGCACGGCCAAGAACTATCTGAATCAATTTCAGCCTCGATCTCTGGTGCTTCATGGGCGATTGCTTATGACAAAGAAAAATTCCATGGCGATACCAAGTTGCGTGC
>CAZYJU010000024.1:2915-7481 GCA_964647945.1 uncultured Actinomycetes bacterium
GTTGTGGCGTGATAAACCAAGAAGCGATTTAGATTTTCGAATATCGCTTCGCCCGGAATATACGAAAGTTGGGTCTTTGGGCCAAGTGCAAATGGCCAAAACTGTAAATCCATTAGAAATCCAAAGAGTTCGGCAAGAAATAATGAGACAAAAGCAATCATTGGTATTTCAAATCTCTTGAGCTTCGGAAGCGACCCAGCAATAAATCCGATCCAAGCAGCTGCGAAGATTTGATACGGAAGCCAAGGCCCAAAACCTCCGGTTAGAAATGCAGATAAGAGCATTGAGATTGCACCGAGCAGAAATCCAAATGTTGCGCCAAAGACATAACCACTTAAAATCAAGAGAAACCACATAGGTTCGATGCCGGCAGCTCCAGCACCTAGCGGACGAAGCGCCGCAATGATTGCGCTTAATACTGCAAGTAGCGCCAATGATTTCGGGTCAAATTTTGCTCGGCCAATCACAGTTAGCAATAGAAAGAGCGCCAAATAACTTGAAACCCAGAAAATTGTTCCGGAGCGATCTTCGCTTGATAAGAATGGCCAGAAAAACCCGAGCAAACTAACGATTGAAACTAATATTAATGTGAGAACCTCCACGCCTTTAAATCTAAAGATATCTGCGGTCTTCATTCCATCGCCTTAATCACATCTGAGACCGTCAGCCATTTACGCGGAGACATCACCTTGGTAACTTGAGGTGCGAATGCTGGTGAAGCAAGTAGGACATCAACAGTGGAGCCATCTGCCACCAAATCCCCATCAGCCAAAATGATCACGCGATTTGAAAGTTCTGCAACTAACTCAACATCGTGAGTTGCAATCAAAACTGCAGCTCCTGAATTTGCTCTGGTTTGCAACTCTCTTGTAAGTAGCGCTTTTGCCTCGTAATCCAAACCTCTGGTCGGTTCATCCAAAATTAGAATCTCGGGGTTAGGGGAGAGCACGATTGAAAGTACCAACGCCAATCTCTGCCCCTCAGATAGATCTCTTGGGTGAGATGAAGCTTTTACGGTAGGTGCGATCTGCTGGAGCAAATTAAATGTAGCGCCAGGATCTAATTTATGGTCTCTATCAGTTTGTTCGCACTCTTCGCGGACACTTTGATGAAAGAGCAGATCATTGGCATCTTGCGGGATATACCCAATCCTTTTTGCATTCTTATCGACAGTTCCCGAATATTCGATTACGCCAAGCAGCGATTTGATGAAGGAACTCTTTCCTGCGCCATTACGACCCATAAGCGCGACGATCTCGCCACTTGAAAGGGTTATAGAGAGCGGTTTCAGCGCAGTTATCTGCCCGTAGCTAACCGATAGATTTTTAGTCTGGATCAAAACTCTCTTCTTATCTGTTGCGATTCGAGTTAACTCTCGACCTTTGTCACGAAATTCAGCGGTATCTCTACGCAATTCACGTACTGATAGCGCAACTTTGGGTAACTTTAAGGCTCTTGCCAATTTAACAATTGGCGGGGCTATTTTGGAATCTTTCAAAATCTCTTCAGGTTTACCAATTCGAGTACTTCCAGATGCGCCAATCTCGATGACGGTATCTACATAGCCGATAACTCGTTCTAAACGATGTTCGGCAATAATCACAGTAATTCCCAAATCATGTACAAGGCGTTGCAAAATCGCCAACACCTCTTCAGCAGCGACGGGATCTAAGGCGCTAGTTGGCTCGTCTAATACCAAGATCTTTGGATGTAACACCATTGCCGCTGCGATTGCCACACGTTGTTGTTCACCGCCCGAGAGCGTTGCCAATTTTCGATTACGTACTTGATGAAGGCTTAGTAGATCAAGGATCTCTTCTATGCGCTTTCGCATGACATCTTGTGGAAGATTTAGAGACTCCATTGAGAAAGCAAGTTCATCTTCAACTATGTCAGTTACAAAACCATTTACCGGGTTCTGGCCGACGATACCAATCAGCTCCGCTAATTCACCTGGACGGACATCTCTAGTTGAGATTCCTGAGACCTCAACATTTCCAGCCAAAATTCCACCAGTATGGTGGGGAACTAGGCCATTTATAAGGCGAAGTACCGAGCTCTTACCGATTCCAGTTTCGCCTATAAGTAGAACAAATTCCCCTTCGCCGATCTCAAAATTCAATTTATCTAGAATCGTTCGCTCTGCAGTTGGATAAATTAAAGAGACATTTTGAAATTTGATCACAGGGTAACCGCCAATGCGATTAATGAAGTGGAAAAGACGAGAAGATCTGGCAACGTAAAACTTTGTGGGCGATATTTACTACGTACGCGGGAAATTCCATATCCGCGGGCATCCATAGCCGCTGCCAAATCGAGTGATCTAGCAAGCGAATCTTCAAGCAAAGGCATTGCAATCTGTCGCCAAGCCAGAAAGCGATTGCTTGATACGCCACGCATCTGTTGGGCCAAACGGATCCGTTTTAAATTGCTAACTAATTGCGGGGTTAAGGAGCTAGAGATAACCAGCACCATCCCTAATTCATAGAAGATCGGCGGAAAGGATCTGATTAATGCTCGAGGGTTAGTTAGCGATGTTGCTGCACCAAAAAGAATAATGATGCTTGCGATGTTGAAACTCTCTAGAACTGTAGAACTAACTCGCTCAAAAGTTACAGCGCCTCCAAGTCGGATACCAGCCATCCAATCAGGCAATGGAATTATTGGCAGCGTAAAGAGAGTATTTCCCGGAACTGGCACTCCAATAATTACTCCGGTGAGCACCCTAAACACAATTATGGCAAGGGCAATTTTTAAAGAGAAGTTAAATGCTCCCGCCCATGGACCATCGCTCTTATAGCGGCGAACAATGAGCGCCAGAATAAGAATCGCAATCAAAGTGATTGCATTGTTATTTAGACGCACCAAGGCAGTGGCTATGATTGCGCACCATAGCCACCACGTCAGCGGATGTAGCTTCTTTATCTTGTTACTTTCTAGCTAGCGATCTTGGGGTTGCAATCTCAGTGCTGCACTCTTTGGCAGGGAAATTGTTTAGGCCACAGACGAAGCCTGATGCATCGGTTCTAACCGGAACTACTTGTTGCAGTATTTCAAAGCCATTGCTTCCGCTCTTAACCACTGCACATTGGCGAATTGTCTGTTGAACCGCTTCACCCTTAGGTGCGATCGCACGTGGACCAAAATCAACGACTACCGCTACTCGTACAAAGCCATTTTGAATCTTGACTCCTGCACAAGTTGCCTTGAAGTTTGGTCGCAGCGTTGGATTTCCAGTATCGACGGTGTTGCTTGAGAAGGAGAAGCGCCAACCTTCGACTGCGCCATCCTTAGCAATGGTGGCAGCAGGGCCGGCTTGAGCATAACTCCAACTATTTGCACCGGGAGCTGCTTGGAAGTAACCCCAATAGCGCCAACCTTTCTCTCCCTTTGGCGTCGCCGCATTTGCTTGACTGATAGGAGTTAATGCAAGGGTTATTAATACAACAATTAAAAACGTGAAAGTTTTCTTCACAGTTAGTTTCCTTTTCTGATATTGATATCTCATATCAACATTGCTTGATTTAGGAAGACTTACTGGGCAATTTCAAAAAAACATACAAAATAAAAAAGTCGCCCACGATACGTGAACGACTATTTGCAAAGTTTTTTGACTTAGCCCCGCAATCCTCGGCGGGTGGTCGATTCTTTCGGGATACAGGTAATCCGGCTTTAACGGTTGCGGGTCAGCGATGGATTCACACCATTCTTCCCCTGTAAAACGAAATATTAAGTTGTAGGCTGGATACAACCACAAGTAGCATCAGTAGGCAACTATCAACGCGGGGGAGCAGCCATGGAATATCGCAAATTAGGTAACTCGGGAATGTACGTATCTGAGATCTCCTTTGGAAATTGGATTACCCATGGATCGCAGGTAGAGCAAGAGGCTGCAATTAAGTGCGTTCGAACTGCTCTGGATTGCGGCATCACTACTTTAGATACAGCAGATGTATATGCAGCTACCAAGGCCGAGACCGTACTTGGCAAGGCCTTAAAAGGTGTACGCCGCGAATCATATGAATTGTTCACAAAGGTTTACTGGCCAACCGGTGCAGGAAAGAATGATCGCGGTCTTTCGAGAAAACACATCATGGAATCGGTTCATGCCTCGTTGAAGCGCCTGAACACTGATCATATTGATCTCTATCAATTCCATCGCTTTGATTACGAAACACCTCTAGAAGAATCATTAAGCGCCTTTGATGATTTGATTCGTCAAGGCAAGGTTATGTACATCGGTTTCTCCGAATGGCGGGCCGAGGAAATCTCAGCAGCGTTAAAGATCCAGAAGGAACTTGGCTATAACCGCTTTGTTTCAAGCCAGCCTCAATACTCTGCGTTATGGAGAGTGATCGAATCTGAAGTAGATCCACTCTGCCGCAAAGAGGGGATCGGCCAAATAGTTTGGTCGCCAATGGCGCAAGGAGTATTAACTGGAAAGTACCTTCCAGGTGCTAAACCGCCAGCAGGTTCTCGTGCCGCCGATAAAAAAGGTGGCGCAAACATGATTAGTCGCTGGTTGCAAGATGATTTGTTGAAAGCAGTTCAAAAGTTAAAGCCAAT
>CAZYJU010000024.1:7581-11752 GCA_964647945.1 uncultured Actinomycetes bacterium
TTGTCTAAACAACAACGAGTTGGGGAGTAATATTCTCTCAACGACCAATATTTGAAGACACCTGAAAACATCAGAAGACATCTGGAGACATTATGACAACCGAGAGCACAACACAGAACGTCGATATCACTAGCGGAATCACCTTGACCGAGGTCGCCTCAGCAAAGGTTGCAGCGTTACTGGCTCAAGAAGGTCGCGATGATCTATACCTTCGCGTTGCCGTACAACCAGGTGGCTGCTCTGGCCTTCGCTACCAACTCTATTTTGATGATCGCACGATGGATAATGACGTCGAACGCACCTTTGGCGCGGTCAAGGTCAAGGTCGACAAGATGTCAGATCCGTACTTGATGGGCGCAACCATTGATTTCGTGGACACTATCGAGAAGCAGGGTTTTACGATCGATAACCCAAATGCTCAGGGTTCATGCGCCTGTGGCGATAGCTTCCACTAATTCCTTTCAAATCAGCTTAATTTCAATAATCGAGTTAATTGTGAGCGAGCGCACCGCCGCGTAACTTCCGCTTTTTGGGCGCTTTTCTACGCTTGAGACTAAGATTTACCCATGCGTTTACGCTCAAAGAGAGCGCTCCTCTCTGCCTTTTTGCTCTTGGCCGCCCTGGGTCTTACCGGTTGTGGCAATGGTTCTGTTTATGGATACGAACAAGATCTCTCTAGCGTCAATGAAGTTTCATGGCATCTCTGGAGAGGTTTCTGGTTGGCAGCTGCGGTTGTCGGAATCTTTACCGCCGCTTTAATTCTCTGGCCAATCTTCCGCCATCGCCGCAAAGAGGGCGATCCTGAATATCCAAAGCAGACTCAATACAACATTCCAGTTGAAGTTGCATACACAATCATCCCTTTCATAATTGTGGCAGCGCTCTTTTATTACACCGCTCGCGATCAAGAGAAGATCATCGCTAAAGAGCCAACAAAGGTTATGCACACAATTGATGTCACTGGCATTCAATGGTCATGGCAATTTGGACACCAAGATGGCGGACCAAAAGCTGTTGTGACCGGAACTCCAGCTCAACCACCAACCCTTGTACTTCCACAAGGCGAGCGTGTTGCATTCAAGATTCACTCAAACGATGTCGTGCATGGTTTCTGGATTCCGGCATTCATGATTCAAATTCAAAATCTTCCGGGAGTAACCAATCACATCGAATTTACCGCCAATAAATTGGGTGAGTATCCAGGTCGATGCAACATCTTGTGTGGACGTAATCACGCGCAGATGGTTTTCAAAGTGAAGGTAGTAACTCCTTCGGAATATAAGACTTATGTAGAGCAGCTCAAGCAGAGTAGTGAGGTCAGCGCGTAATGACGACATATGCACAGCCACCAGTAACTCAAATTAGAACTGCGCCGATTCAGCCGACCTCCAAAGGCAGGCTCTTCGTAAAGTGGATCACCTCAACCGACCACAAGACGATCGGTTATATGTATTTGATAGTTTCATTTGCCTGGTTCTTATTAGGTGGAGTTTTAGCCCTATTTTTACGCGCTGAATTAGCGCGCCCAGGCATGCAGTTCCTCTCTAACGAGCAGTACAACCAGATCTTCACGATGCATGGCACGATCATGTTGCTGATGTTTGCAACGCCACTCTTCGTAGGTTTTGCTAACGTCTTAATGCCGCTACAAATTGGCGCTGCCGATGTGGCTTTCCCAAGACTAAATATGCTCTCATTCTGGCTATTTTTATTTGGTGGAATCATGGCAACAGCGGGATTCCTATCACCGGGTGGCGCAGCATCATTTGGTTGGACTGCTTACGCGCCGCTATCAAACGCAGAATATTCACCAGGAATTGGTGGAGATCTTTGGATTGTTGGTCTTGCAATCGGTGGTCTTGGAACAATTTTGGGTGGCGTTAATTTCATAACCACGATCTTTACGATGCGTGCACCAGGTATGACGATGTTCCGTATGTCGATCTTCTCTTGGAACGTACTTCTAACTTCAATTTTGATTCTGCTTGCATTCCCACCACTTGCAGCAGCTTTCTTAGCGCTCGAATCAGATCGTTTATTTGGAACTCATATCTTCGATCCGGCAAATGGTGGTGCGATGCTTTGGCAACACCTCTTCTGGTTCTTCGGGCATCCCGAGGTTTACATCTTGGCGCTACCGTTCTTTGGTATCGCAACTGAGATCTTGCCAGTATTTAGCCGTAAGCCAGTCTTTGGTTACAAAGGTTTGATCGCGGCAACTATCGCAATCGCTGCGCTCTCTGTATCTGTCTGGGCGCACCACTTGTTCGCAACCGGCCAAGTCCTATTGCCATTCTTCTCATTTATGACATTCTTAATTGGTGTTCCAACTGGTGTGAAGTTCTTCAACTGGATAGGCACGATGTGGCGCGGTTCGATAAGTATGGATACTCCAATGCTTTGGACCGTTGGCTTTTTGATCACCTTCTTATTTGGTGGCTTAACCGGAATCATCTTGGCATCGCCACCGCTTGATTTCGCAGTCTCTGCCTCTTACTTCGTTGTGGCGCACTTCCATTACGTGCTCTTTGGCACCGTGGTCTTTGCGATGTTCGCAGGTTTCTATTTCTGGTGGCCGAAGATGACTGGCAAGATGCTAAATGAGACTCTTGGAAAGATTCATTTCTGGACTCTCTTCTTTGGTTTCCACATCACCTTCTTAGTCCAGCATTGGCTTGGCATTAAGGGTATGTCTCGCCGCTATGCAGACTATTTACCATCCGATGGATTTACCGGAATGAACATGATCTCAACAGTTGGATCATTCTTACTTGCGCTATCGATGATTCCATTCTTTATAAATATTTGGATTACTCGAAAGACCGAGAAGGTCGGAGTTAACGATCCATGGGGCTATGGCCAATCTCTAGAGTGGGCAACAACCTGTCCGCCACCGCGCCATAACTTCTTATCGATGCCGCGCATCAGATCAGAACGACCAGCTTGGGATGTTAATCATCCAGAAGCACCGATTGAGAGACACAACTAAAAATGAAAGCATCATGGATACTCTTCTTAGGGCTTGGCGTTTTCTACACGATTATGTCAGCGGTTTATTGGTTGCTGGGCGGAGAACCAGCCGGTATCGCATGTTTGATTCTTAGTTCAGCGCTTGCGTATCTAGTTTGTTTCTATGTTTGGTTTACGGCAAAACGTGCAGGGGACTTGCCAGAAGATAATTTAGCTGCAGAGATTGCAGATGGGGCAGGAGAGCTTGGTTTCTATAGCCCGCATTCATGGTGGCCACTTCCGGTTGCTGCCTCGGCAATTGTTACTGGTCTTGGATTGATCATCGGTTGGTGGCTTGCTGCTATTGGCATCGGTGCCTTGGTGCTTAGCATCATCGGTTTTGTTACCGAGTATGAAAAACCATCGGCATCAGCGCATCACTAATAGCAGAACCTATCCGCAGTGCTTGAAGCTCTCTTCTTAGGCCTAGTACAAGGATTAACCGAGTTCTTACCAATTTCATCAAGCGCACATCTGCGTATCGTCGGCGAATTTCTGCCTAGCGCCCAAGATCCAGGAGCTGCATTTACAGCAATCACTCAAATTGGCACCGAACTTGCGGTACTGCTATTTTTCCGAGTCGAGATTGCATCGATAATCAAGAACTTCTTTCGAATCAGTATTTTACGAAATCGTAACTCTTCAAAAGAAGAATTGGCCGATAACAAACTCGGTTGGATGATAATTCTTGGATCAATTCCAATCTTTATCTTTGGCTTTCTCTTCCAAGATTCAATTAAAACCACTTTTAGATCACTTACTTTGATTGCAATTACCCTGATCATCTTCGCTCTGATTTTGGGCGTTGCCGATTATTTGGGAAGTAGCGGTAAAGGAATGAAGCATCTGGGAGCTAGGGATGCGCTTTTACTTGGCCTTGGCCAATCGCTAGCGTTAATTCCGGGCGTATCTCGTTCCGGTATGACTATCGCCGTTGGTAGAACCCTTGGTTACAACCGAAGCGCTGCCACCAAGATCTCATTCTTCTTGGCCATACCCGCCGTCATGGGAAGTGGTTTTTATCAGCTTTATCAAACCATTAATGATTCAAGTACCGAAGTCTTCTCTTTATTCGAGACATTTGCAGCCACTTTGGTGGCATTCTTCGTGGGGTATGCAGTTATTGCTTGGTTGATGAAGTACATCTCTAAAGCAAGTTTTA
>CAZYJU010000025.1:0-3005 GCA_964647945.1 uncultured Actinomycetes bacterium
AAGATTTGGCTTGCTGCGGCTAGAGAGCGAAGCAGAACAAATGCAGTTAGCGCACCAGTTGTGGCAAGAAATCCAAAATAAAATGGCGAACTTTTTTCGATTGGTCGACCAGGAATTCCAAATTTCTCGGGTGATTTTGCGATCGACTTTGTGATTTTCTTCTTAAGTGCCATGTGATAAGTCTATTTATGTAAATTTGTAGGTCAGAAATACGAGAGAATATGGGCATGTCACTGCGTATTACCGGCCTAGGTGAGGAGATTGGCGCAGTCATTGGCCTACCTTGGGAGCTACCGCTTGAGCAGTGGCCAGAGGATCCAGCGCTGTCAGAGAAGCGCGGCATCTCCCGCCATATAGTCCGATTGGTTCGCACTGACGAAGCGGATCTAAATTCTGAGATTTATGCAGTTAAAGAGACGGTGGTCGAATTCGCAAAACGCGAATATAAGGCGCTGATCGAGTTGAAGAAATTGGGCGCTCCAAGTGTCGAGCCCATTGCAGTGATTGAAGGCCGCGTTGATACAAATGGCGAAGAGTTGCCATGCGCGATTGCCACCCGATTCTTGCCTTATTCATTGCCTTATCGCGTCGTGCTATCGCAATCAGTTTCTGCACACGATATTAATAACATGGCTAATGCCCTGGCTTATCTATTAGTCAGATTGCATCTACTTGGATTCTGGTGGGGCGATTGCTCGCTTTCCAATACTCTCTTTCGTCGTGACGCCGAAGGTTTTGCTGCTTATTTAGTAGATGCTGAGACCGGAGAGTTCCAAAATAAATTATCTGATGGTCAACGCGAACATGATTTAGAGATCGCATTCTTTAACGTGGCGGCCGAACTTGAGGATCTCCAATTATCGGGAGTGTTGTATGAAGGCATGGATCCAATACGCGCAAGCGAAGCAGTACAACGTCGATATCGCAGATTATGGTCAGCACTCAAAGATCCACAGAAGTTAGATCCAAATGATCGACATGCAGTCGAACGTGCGATGCGACAATTACATGATTTGGGTTTTGCAGTAGAAGAAGTGCAAGTCTCATTAGATAACGAGACCCATATGCTCTCATTCCAGCCAAGATTGGTGGCAGCTGGATATCACGTTGCGAAGATCAAGAACCTCTTTGGACTTGATACCCAAGAGCTTCAAGCTAAACGAATTCTGGCTTCATATGATCGATGGTATGCGCGCCAAAGTGTGAAATTAGGAAAAGAAGTGATGGCTAAACAGTGGATGGAAGAGGTCTTCAATCCAATTTTGGCGTTGGTTCCAGAAGAGTTGCAGGGAAGAGTTGAGAAGGCTCAGATGTTCCATGAGATCTTGGAAAATCGTTGGTATATGACTGAGAAACTAGGATATGACGTTGGATTGGAAGCTGCGGCAAAATCCTATATAAATGAGGTTCTGCCGCTACGAATGGACTCTGGAGTAGAGACACAATGACCACGCCACCTTTTGGTAGAGCATTTGATTTAAGTTCATTGAAAAAACCTGCGACCCAACAAGTTCCATTGGCAGGCATCGAAGCTACAGCAGAAAATCTTCCAAGAGATCTGATGCCGTTATCAAATACCAAACCAGTTGTGATTCTTTGTTGGTCTGAGCGTTTCCCAGAATCCAAGGAAACCTTGTCACTACTATCAAAATTAAATCAAGAAGATAAGGAATCTTGGCAGTTAGCGACAGTTGAGATTGAAAAGCAACCACAAGTTGCTCAAGCTTTGCAGACTCGCGTTGTTCCATATGCGGTAGCAATTGTTAAAGAGCAGGTGATGCCGCTATTTGAAAATCCATATCCTGAAAGCCAACTACGAATGGTGATCGATAAGGTGCTTTCACTTGCAGCCGAACAGGGTATTGGTGATGCGCCAATTGAACGGACGGAACCTGAAGAGGATGAGGCTTTGGCAGCGCTACAAGCAGGAGATTTAGATAAGGCCATCGCCGCTTATGAGAAATTGGTGGCTAGAAAGCCTAATGATGCGATGGCTAAATCTGGTTTGGCACAGATGCAATTATTAAAGCGGACTCAATCTTTAAATCCACAAGAAATCATTAGCAAAGCAGATGCCAATCCATTGGATGTCGCGCTGCAGATCAATTGTGCTGACATCGAAATTGCTAATGGAAAGTTAAAAGAGGCTTTTGGAAGATTATTAAATTGTGTGCGCGCGTTGAAGGATGAAGAACAGAAGCGGGCAAAAGAGCATCTAATCAACCTCTTCTCATTGGTAGATCCGGCTGATCCTCGTTTAATTCAGGCGCGTAAAGATTTGGCGAGTGCACTATTTTGATAAAACGTGATGTAACGCTTACCAAAGCGCTCTTCTTTCTCTTCGGTGTTGGAATCATGTCCTGGATCCCTAGATTTCCGGAAGTTAAAGAGAAATTAGCGGTAAATAATGGCCTTTTTGGGTCGATGTTAAGCGTTGGGGCATTTGGTTCCTTAATCGCACTTCTAACCATTGGCCATCTGGTTGATCACTTTGGCGCTAAGCGCATGATGTTGGCCGGTATCACGATGCTAACCGGCGCCTTTATCGCAATCGTGCATGTATCAAATCATCAATTGTTTATCGCCCTCAATATTCTGGTGGGATTCTCAATTTCGATGTTGCATATCGCCAATAATGCCCAAGCTTTCTTTGATCAAGATCGTGGTGGCAAGAATCTGGTGATCTCCGCAGCAGGCTATTGGAGCGCGGGCGCGCTTTTCACCACGTTACTTTCAATGTTTCTAATCGGGAGAGTAAGTTTAGAAGTTCATGTCACTGTTTTGTTTCTGATTGTCTGGGTACTTACCATAATCGTGATGTACATGCGCCACGAAACTTTGGTGCCAGCCAATCGCCACGAGAGCGTGAGACGTTCAATTTATCAAGACTTAAAGAAGTTTAATTTTGATTGGATGATCAATTTTGGCTTGATCTTTGGAATTATGTTGGAATTCTCTATCGGAGATTGGTCTACTATTTTTGCCAAAGAGAACGGCGGAATTTC
>CAZYJU010000025.1:3105-8624 GCA_964647945.1 uncultured Actinomycetes bacterium
AGCCGAATTGATTTACCTGCAAGTATCGTGATTGGGCAGATCAGCGCTGTAAATGCGATGTTCTCTTGGATTTTGAAACAGGTGGTTGCATTTCTTGCACAGTTCACCAGTTTGCAAGTTGCGCTCTCTTTACCGGCCTTGATGGTGATTGCAGTGGGGCTATTTGCGCAGGTTTTTAAGACAAAGCCAGCCAAATAGTCGCCATCGGCGGAATTCGTAGTGTTGTCGCAAGTTTCGCATCCACTTCAATAATCGAATTGGTAACGCCAGATCCACCATATTTCAAATCATCAGTATTTAAAATCTCTTGATATCTACCAGCTATCGGAAAGTGAATTCGATAGTTCTCGTGTGGAACCGGAGACCAGTTAGTGATTGAAACAATCGGCTTTCGATCATCAGACCATCTGACGTAAGCGATCACATTTGCAGCGCCATCGTCGCCGACCAGCCATTGAAATCCATCTACAAAATTATCGCGTTGCCAAAGCGCTGGATTTTCTTGATATTTGTGGTTGATATCAGAGACCACTTTTTGAACGCCTTTATGCTCATCAAACTCTGTTAAATACCATTGCAAACCATCAGATGCGCTCCACTCATCATTCTGTGCAAATTCAGATCCCATAAAAAGCAACTTCTTGCCAGGGTGAGACCACATATATCCATAAAGCGCGCGAAGCTGAGCTAGCTTTTGCCAACGATCGCCGGGAAATTTATTTACTAGCGCGCTCTTACCGTGCACAACTTCATCGTGCGAAAGTGGAAGCATGAAGTTTTCGCTCCATGCGTAGAGAATCGAAAAAGTTATCTCGTTATGGTGGTAAACACGGTGGATTGGTTCATGACTTAGATATTGCAAAGTATCGTGCATCCAACCCATATTCCATTTGTAACCAAATCCCAAACCGCCCATCCCAGTATCTTTGGTGACGCCAGGCCAAGCTGTAGATTCTTCAGCAATCATCATGATTCCTGGATGGTTGCGATACGCGGTGGAAGTAGCTTCTTGTAAGAATTGCACCGCTTCCAAATTCTCGCGCCCACCAAATTTATTTGGAATCCATTCTCCCTCTTTACGGGAGTAATCCAGATACAACATGGAAGCAACCGCATCCACACGAAGTCCATCAATATGAAATTCTTCAAGCCAATAAAGGGCGCTTGCGACCAGGAAATTTCGCACTTCATTACGGCCAAAATTAAAGACTAGCGTGCCCCAATCAGGATGTTCGCCTTGTTTTGGATCTGCATGTTCGTAGAGAGCGGTGCCATCAAATTTCGCTAGCGCCCATTCATCTTTTGGAAAGTGCGCCGGAACCCAATCTAGGATCACACCGATACCAGCGTCATGTAATTTATCTACTAGGTATCGAAATTCGTCAGGTGTCCCAAACCTAGAAGTTGGTGCAAAAAACCCCGTTACTTGATAGCCCCAAGATGGCGCATATGGGTGTTCGGTGACTGGAAGAAATTCAACATGCGTGAAGCCCTGTGCTTTTACATAATCAATTAGCTCTACTGCTAATTCCTTATATGAAAGTCCAACTTTCCAAGAACCTAGATGCACTTCATAGACAGAGACTGGTGATCGCCAAGATTGATATTGCTTACGCGCTTTCATCCACTTCTGATCGTTCCACTCATAATTAGATTCATTTACGATGGAAGCGGTGCTAGGTGGTAATTCGCATTGTCGCGCCATCGGATCTGCATGATCGACCCATTGGCCCCATGAACTACAGACCGCAAATTTATATTTAAGTCCGGGTCCGACGTCGGGTAAGAAAACTTCCCAGATACCAGAGTTACCAAGTCGAACCATGGGATTAGTTTTCTTATCCCAGAAATTATTATCATGAATCAAACTAACGGCAGAAGCATTAGGCGCCCAAACGCTAAATGCAGTTCCGATTAACGAACCTTTTGAATCTCTAATTACGTGCGCACCTAACGCGCCCCAGAGTTTCTCGTGCCTACCTTCATTAAAGAGATAGAGATCCATCTCTCCTAAAGTTGAATTTGGATTTAGGTAAGAAGCGCTCACAATTTAACTTTCGCGATATGTGCGACTTTTCCAACTGGCCTGCTTGGCTGCAAACGCACAAAGGTGTGCGGGCTCCAGTCATACTCCTTGTTATCAATCAAATCTAATACCTTGAAGTTTTCTGCGTTAAACCCAAGTAAATCCATATTCCAATGGATTGTGGTCTCTTGAGTGTCATTTGGGTCTAGATTCACGACAACCAAAATTAAATTTTCGCCCTCACGCTTTGAATAGGCCAGAATGGCAGCGCTATCAGTGTGATGAAAATACAGATTACGAAGTCGATGTAGCGCTGGGTTCTCTCTTCGAATCTTGTTTAGCTGCGAGATAAATGGCGCAAGGGTTAGACCTTTCTTGGCCGCACCTTCCCAATCTCTGATTTTGATCTGGTATTTCTCAGAATCCCAATATTCCTCTTTGCCATCTGCAAGTGGTTTGGATTCGTAAAGTTCGTATCCGGCATACATTCCCCATGATGGAGTCATGGTTGATGCAAGTACTGCACGAAGTGCGAACATCGCAGGATTTCCACTTTGCAAGTGATACGGCAAGATATCTGGAGTATTTACCCAGAAGTTTGGGCGAAAGAATGCACTGGTGTGATGTGCAACTTCGTTGCCGTAATCAGTTAGCTCATTCTTGCTGGTACGCCAAGTGAAATATGTATAAGACTGTTGGAAACCGGCTTTGCCAAGTGCATGCATCATCGCTGGCTTTGTAAATGCCTCCGCAAGGAAAATTACTTCCGGAGATTCTTTGTAAATTGTAGATATAACCTCTTGCCAGAAATGAACTGGTTTGGTGTGCGGATTATCGACTCTGAAGATAGTCACACCTTTAGAAATCCAGAGCCTTAAAATTCGAAGTGATTCTGCAAGTACTCCTGCATAATCTTGATCGAAATTAATTGGATAGATGTCTTGATACTTCTTAGGCGGATTCTCTGCATACGCAATCGATCCATCTGGGCGGTGGCTAAACCACTTTGGATTGCTCTTGACCCATGGATGATCAGGGGAGGCTTGTAGCGCAAAATCCATTGCGATTTCGATATCTAATTCACGTGCAGCTTTAACAAACTCTTCGAAATCTTTCATAGAGCCAAGTTCTGGATTGATCGCATCATGCCCACCAGCTGCACCACCAATTGCCCAAGGAACTCCAGGATCATCAGGCCCTGGGTTTAATGTGTTATTTGGACCCTTACGAAATTGCACTCCGATTGGATGTACCGGAGGCAGATACAGAACATCAAATCCCATCTCTTTAACTGCAGATAATCGTTTAGTCGCAGTCTTAAAGTTTCCACTGATGATCTTGCCATTTATAGCTAATTGCGCGCCTTCTGAGCGTGGGAAGAATTCATACCAAGCACCAATCAGTGCGCGATCACGTTCGGATCGGACAGGAAAACTTTCAGATTTAGAGATTAACTTCTTAAGGGGATTAGCGCGAAAATAATTTCGCACCTCTTCGATAGTTGCTTGTGAGAATCTATTGGCAGGCGCTAACTTTTTATCGCGCAGTTGTTTGATAAATGGTTTTAGTAAAGCCTCTGATTTGGGATCTGCCGTAATCTTCTCTTCAAAAAGTAGGGCTCCGATCTCACACATTAATTCAGCATCTACATTGGCCGCAATCTTTATGGCGCCATCGTGCTCCCAAGTTAAATATGGGTGGTCATAAGTTTCGATATGAAAAGTGAAATCGCCTAACCCGTTGGTATTTACCCAAGCTTCGTATCTATTAGTGCCGGGCCAATTTTCGCGCATTACAGCGCGAGAGATTTCATTACCTTTTAAATCTAAAACCACTGCCTCTGCGCCAAAAGCATCATGGCCATCACGAATTACCGTTGCTTCTACTTTAAATTTCTCAAATGGAATCGTCTTTACAGGGACGAACTCACCACCGAACCAGATAGTTGGGGAGATGTCACTGGCAGGGATTCGATTGATCAACCAGAACCTTCCGTATTTCCAGGATCAGCAGCGCTGACATCTGCTAAACGGTACTTGTCTACCGCCTGTTGTACAAGGGATTCTTTGACTTCACCTGTCTTTGCAAGTTGTGACAGGGTGGCGACCACAATTGATTCTGCATCGACTTTGAAATGGCGACGAAGTGCGCCACGAGTATCAGAAAGTCCAAAGCCATCGGTACCAAGTGAGACAAATGGTTGCTCGATCCATGGCTGAATCTGGTCTTGCACTGCGCGCATGTAATCGCTAACTGCGACAACTGGTCCACGGGCATCCGCTAATTTATTTGTAATGTAAGCGCGCTGCTTATCCTTTGGATGCAAGAGGTTATGGCGATCTATTGCCAAGCCATCTCTGCGTAATTCATTCCAAGATGTAACAGACCAGACAGATGCATTTACATCCCAATCTGATTCCAGCAATTGTTGCGCCTTTAGCGCAGCATTTACTGCAACACCTGATGCCAAGATATTTGCACGGCGCTTTCGACCCGAGCTATCTTTTAGTAAATAGATGCCTTTTAGGATTCCATCGACATCAACATTTGCGGGCTCTGCCGGTTGCAAATATGGCTCGTTGTAAACAGTCAGGTAATACATGATGTTCTCGCTATTTTCGCCATACATGCGACGTAAACCATCTTTAACGATGTGGCCAATTTCGTATGCATATGCTGGGTCATAGGAGACGATCGCGGGATTTGTAGATGCTAAAAGCTGTGAATGCCCATCTTCATGTTGCAGACCTTCGCCATTAAGAGTTGTACGTCCGGCAGTTGCACCGAGGATAAAGCCACGCGCCATTTGATCTGCCGCCGCCCAGAAAGCATCACCAGTTCTTTGGAATCCAAACATTGAGTAGAAGATATAAACCGGAATCATCGGTTCATCATGTGTTGAGTATGAAGTTCCGACTGCAGTAAATGATGCAGTTGATCCTGCCTCATTGATACCTTCGTGCAAAATCATTCCGTTGGTCGCCTCTTTATAAGAAAGCATCAACTCGCGATCAACTGAGAGGTATTTCTGTCCACCTGGGTTATAAATCTTCATCGTTGGAAATAGCGAATCCATACCAAAGGTACGTGCTTCATCAGGAATGATCGGCACGATTCGAGAGCCAATTCCGGGATCCTTTGCTAAATCTTTCAACAAGCGAACAAATGCCATCGTGGTTGCGATCTCTTGCTGACCAGAACCGCGCTTTACTGATTCGTACGCATCATCTGCTGGTTGTGGCAATGGTCTTGATTTAGAGCGTCTAGTTGGAATTGATCCACCAAGCGCTGCACGACGTTCCTGCAAATACTTGTACTCAACAGAATCCTCTGGGAATTTGAAGTAAGGCGGCAGATACTTATCTAATTGCTCATCTGGAATCGGAATATATAGATTGTCGCGGAATGCCTTGATGTCATCGAGCGTCAATTTCTTCATCTGATGCGTAGCATTGCGACCTTCGAAGTGAGATCCAAGCGTCCAACCCTTAAT
>CAZYJU010000025.1:8724-11534 GCA_964647945.1 uncultured Actinomycetes bacterium
AGCGCACCCTCTTTATCTTTCGCCAATAGCTCATCCCAGCCACGGCCCCAAATAACTTTGATTACATTCCAGCCTGCGCCACCAAAGATTGATTCAAGTTCTTGAATGATCTTGCCATTGCCACGAACTGGACCATCAAGTCTCTGTAAGTTGCAATTGATAACGAAAGTTAGATTGTCCAAACCTTCGCGGGATGCAAGCGACAAAGCACCTAGTGATTCGACTTCATCAGTCTCACCATCGCCAAGGAATGCCCAAACATGTTGCTGCGAAGTATCTTTGATTCCGCGATTTTGTAAATAACGATTAAAGCGCGCTTGATAAATTGCATTGATTGGACCAAGACCCATCGACACAGTTGGAAATTGCCAGAACTCCGGCATCAATCTTGGATGTGGATATGAAGATAATCCGCCACCTTCATGTGAAAGCTCTTGGCGGAAACCATCTAACTGATTTTCAGTAAGTCGTCCCTCTACATATGCACGTGCATACATTCCAGGGCTTGCATGTCCTTGGAAGAAAATTTGATCGCCGCCACCTGGATGATCTTGGCCGCGGAAGAAGTGGTTAAATCCAACTTCATAGAGCGCTGCAGACGATGCATAGGTAGAGATATGGCCACCGACACCGACACCAGGTCGCTGTGCACGATGTACCAACATCGCCGCATTCCAACGAATCGCAGCGCGGATTCGACGCTCGATAAATTCATCGCCTGGAAATTCTGGTTCGCGCTCAGGCGAGATGGTGTTGATGTAATCAGTGTTTCGAATAGAGCTAATCGGCACGTTCTTCTCACGCGCATGTTTTAAGAGGCTATTAAGTAAGTACTTCGCTCGTATAGGTCCAGCGTTTTTGAGTGTGGCATCGAGCGAGGCGATCCATTCATTGGTTTCGCCTGGATCTGTATCAACGAGATTTTCGATGTACTGCTCAGGCGCCTCAAAAGTTTCGCTCATGGGGCATATCTTTCCGCCCCATGCGAGAAAATGCTAATTAAAGCCCGAATAGCACGCTGAATTGCGCAAAAGAAATATCAGATTTTGACTTGCGCCATGGGTGTTCTCTCATGTGGACTTCTCCCATGCCATCAAGGATGGGTTTTGAGAAAGGTCAGCTAGTTCTCGAAGTCGGACATAATTCCGATTGCGATGAGAGCCTTCGCCAAGCAATTTCCGACATCACCGGAACCAAATTAATCATCGAAGAAGCAAATGAAGTTGTTGATGCAGTTCTACTTTGGTTTCGTGATGAAGATGGAGATCTGACTGACGAATTGGTAGATGCGCTCGCATATCTTTCTGAAACTGGACCGATTTGGGTATTAACACCTAAGGTTGGTCGGGACGGACATGTTGAACCAAGTGATATTCAAGATGCCGCAAACACCGCAGGCTTAAGTCAAACCTCAACAATTGCAGTCGCTCCAAATTGGACCGCTACAAAGATCGTGCACCGAAAGGCAAAAAAGTGACGGAAATCGGACAGGCAGCACCAGATTTTGAAGTGATGGATAACAACGGACAGTTGGTAAAACTCTCATCATTTCGTGGTTCAAAGAACGTGCTTTTACTTTTCTATCCCTTTGCATTCTCCGGAATCTGCACTGGCGAACTCTGCGCAATGCGCGATGATTTGAAACCATTTCAAAATGATGATGTGCAATTGCTAGCGATTTCTTGTGACCCAATGTATGCAAACAAGGCATTTGCAATTCAAGAAGGTTATAAATTCCCAGTGCTAAGTGATTTCTGGCCACACGGCGCAGTTGCAAAGGCTTACGGTGTTTTCAATGAAGATCGCGGCTGTGCAACTCGTGGCTCATTCTTGATTGATAAGAATGGAATTCTTCGTTGGCGCGTAGTGAATACCTTGGGTGAAGCTCGCAACATTGATGACTACAAGAGCGCACTCGCAAGCCTTTAATTCCGCGAATTTCTTCTAAAACCAAAGTGAATTAGCCATATCTTTGAGTATTGGCTAATATTCCACTTGCAATATCGGGTGGTTAGCTCAGCGGTAGAGCGCTTCGTTTACACCGAAGATGTCGGGGGTTCGAAACCCTCACCGCCCACAGTTGAATGTTTTCTTATACTGCTTGAACCCTTGCAGATAAGCCTCAAGTAGGTTATTTTCAGCCTTAAGGGCCGAAATGGTGACTATTCCAAGATGGCCTTCACCGTTTTTATCAAATTGAAGGGAAGTCATAATCTTCATGTCCGAGAAATTTAGAGCAGAATTCACCACCTTTCCTGTTGTTATTGCCTTTGCTCCTGGCATACTTTTTTTCTCTTTGATGACTGGGGCTGCGACTGGCAATTTATGGGCTGGAATTCTAATTGCGGGATTGCCATTATCGCTCCTAATGGGTTTAGTAATTGTTATGATCAAAAAGAGCCAGGCAATCGTGTATTCAGATGCCTTTGAATATTCTTCATCATTTTTGTCTAAGAGTGTCAAGAGAATTGAAGCTAGCAAGATTGAAAGTGTTGATTTTCGTGAAAGCATTATTGGGAAAAGTGGTTGGGGATCTGTAACTGTCAGAGGTGCTGGAATTAGAGCGCTAATGCTTAAAAATGTCAGGAACCCTGAGCAACTTGCAAGCGCATTGCGCTCTGTTGCTAGTTCCCCTGTCCCAAAGAGTGGCAAGAGCGATCCTTCCAACCTAGTTTCCAATATTGGAGATTTGAAACGCTTGTTTAATGAGGGAGTTATAACGCAGGAAGAATTTGAAAAGGCAAAAGCCAAAATAATCAGTAATTAGTTGGATTGGATTTGTCTGAAGAACTCTTTAAACTGGAAGAAGA
>CAZYJU010000026.1:0-5113 GCA_964647945.1 uncultured Actinomycetes bacterium
TTGAACTCAATCTGGATGGTCAACCTAGCTCTAGGTGGAACATTCGATGACATCTCACCTGCAGTTGCATGGTTTAAGAAGTTAAAGGATGCTGGTAACTTCATCAACGTTAACCCAACCCAAGCAACCATCGCTTCAGGTCAAACACCTGTAGTTATGGATAACGGATATCTAGCGGTAGGCGTTGCTAAGGAGTTCAAGAAGATTGGTAAGGAGTGGAAGCTATTTACTCCAGCAGCAGTTGGTTCAACTTACAACTCTGCAGTATCAACTTGGGCACCACACCCAGCATGCGCACGCCTATGGATGGAATACACCCTAGGTGAAGAAGGCGCAGCAATCTGGGCAGGTGGCGGAGCTACTCCAACACTATGGGCATGGATGGTTAAGACCCGCCGTGCACCAGCTGCAGGTATTGCGCAGATCGGAAAGAGCCGCGTTACAACTCCGGCTGCTTCATCTGCACAAAATGCAAAGGCTCGCGAGTACCTAAAGACCGCGTGGCCAGCTGCTGTCGGAACTAACTAATTCGGATATCAATACGGATAATTTGAATAGTTAATTCCTAAATGGCAAACGTTCAATATCAGGGAGCCGGTGCTGCAAAACGCAGTACCGGCTCTCGGTATTGGCGAAAGCGAAGTGCTTATCTTGGAGTAATTCCATTCTTTGTATTCACCGGAATTTTCTTGCTCTATCCCACCTACAGTGTGGTGACCGGCGCGTTTAATGACGAAGCCGGAAATTACAATCCCGGAAAGATTGCAGATCTCTTTAATGATCCAATCGTCCGAAGTGCATTTGGAAATTCGATTGAGATTTCCGTAAAAACTGCAATTTTAGGTTCCATCCTCGGCGGACTATTTGCTTGGACTCTTGCTACCGCAAAATCAGGCGGTATCTTCTATCGCTTCGCCGTAGCTTTATCGTCAGTGCTCGCCCAATTCGGTGGCGTCATGTTGGTATTCGCATTTTTAGCAACTTTTGGTTTTAACGGTGTGGTCTCATCACTTGCAATTAAATTTGCACCAGATAGTTTCCTAGCTCAATCTGATTGGCTATATACGATCAATGGTCTTTCAGTAGTTTATACATTCTTCCAAATTCCACTGATGGTCTTGGTCTTTTTACCGACCATTGAGAATATGAAGCCACAATGGCGCGAAGCATCAGATTCATTAGGCGGACGCACCCTTGAATATTGGGTGCGAGTAGGAATTCCAGTACTTACCCCTTCTTATTTCGGTGCAGTATTACTGCTATTCGTAAACTCATTCTCGGCTTATGCCACCGCCGCTGTTTTGATTAATATGTCAGATTTCTTAACGCCACTTCAGATTGGTAACGCGCTCTCTAGCGAAGTTGGTGGCGCAAATCCTCAGGTAGCTAAGACGCTATCGATGTTCATGGTCGTTGTGGTGATTATCGCGATGGCAATTTATGCCCAGATTCGTAGACGTGTAAGTCGTTGGGAGTCCTCACGATGAAGCGCACTTGGAAGGTAAAGCTATGGCGAGCGTCGATAATCTCCGTCGTTGGACTTTACCTGTTACTACCTCTTTATTCGATGCTCGATTTCTCAACCAAGCCATTTCTATTCGGACAGAGCGGTCGCACCCTTGATGCTTGGAAAGTAATTCCAAGCCAACCAGATCTAACTATTGCAATCTTCAGATCGATGATTAGTGCCGTGATTGTGATGTTCTTGATTCTGGTTTTGATTGTGCCGACTGTGGTCTGGGTGCATTTGAAACTTCCAAAATTGAAGCGAATCGTCGAATTGATCTGTTTGATCCCGCTTGCAATTCCAGCCATTGTGATCGTGGTCGGTATTGCGCCGCTCTATCGATGGATTTCGATAAATATTACGGAATCACCGATCTCACTATCGCTGGTCTATTCGATGTTGATTCTTCCTTACACATATCGATCACTATCGGCGGCGCTTGATGCCTCTGATATCTACACTCTCTCTGAGGCTGCGCGCACCCTTGGCGCATCTACATCCAGAATGATGGCCGGAATCATCATGCCTACTTTGCGCACTGGCATTTTAAATGGTTCATTTATCGCGATCGCTCTCGTGCTCGGAGAATTCACGATCTCAAATCTGCTTAACTACAAGACCTTCCAAGTTGTGATTGCCCAGATCGGAAGATCTAGCGGAAATGTGGCGGTAGCGGTCTCGCTCGCCTCAATTTTATTTGTACTTATCCTGTTGCTTTTGATCCCACAGAAGAAGCGCCAAAAAGAGGTTTTAGATGTTGATGTTGCTTAATCGGTTTGATCGAAAGGAAATGAAGTGAGCTCTTCATACGTACAGTTGGTTGATATCGCCAAACACTTTGGACCCGTCAAAGCACTTGATGGCCTCACATTAGATATCGCCAAAGGTGAGTTTGTCGCGCTCCTTGGTCCATCAGGTTGCGGTAAGACCACAGCGCTTCGCGCTTTGGCAGGGCTACAAGAGTTAGATAGCGGAAACATCATCGTAGATGGCAAAGACATCACTTTTATGGCGCCAAATAAGCGCAACATGGGAATGGTGTTCCAGGCGTACTCACTATTTCCACATATGACTGCGCGTGAGAATGTTGAATATGGTTTGAAATTAAAGGCTCACAAAACCAGCGCAGATAAGCGCAAACATCGCTCTGATGAACTTCTTGAGTTAGTGGGACTTTCAACCCATACAAATCACTACCCACATCAGATGTCTGGTGGCCAGCAACAGCGCATCGCACTTGCGCGCGCACTTGCGATCTCTCCGCAAGTTTTACTTTTGGATGAGCCACTTTCTGCATTGGATGCAAAGGTGCGCACTCAACTACGAGATGAGATTCGCAGAATTCAATTAGAACTAGAAACTACTACGCTCTTCGTAACTCACGACCAAGAAGAGGCGCTTGGTATCGCAGATCGTGTTGGCGTCATGAGAAATGGTCTGCTCGAACAGATCGCGGCACCAGCAGAACTTTATGATCGCCCAGCAACTTCATTCGTCGCAGAGTTTGTGGGACTTACCAATCAAATTAAAGTTGATGTTTCTAATGGCTCTATAAATGCATTCGGAACTACTTTGAGTACCTTGCCTGGCTCGATTACTTCAGGCGCTGGTACTGCGCTGATTCGCCCAGAAGCGCTCACGGTTAAGGCTAATTCCAATGGAAATGGCCGAGTTGTGGCCACCTCATTCTTGGGTTCAATCTGTCGCGTCATGGTCACGCTGCAAGATGGCACACGTATTAATGCACAAATGGAATCTGTGGATGCAGTGGGTTTGACGCCAGGTGCCGCTGTTGAAGTTACTGCAGATAAAGTTGCCGTTTTCGTTAAGTGAATTTATAGCTAAATGAGTTTTGGCCGCATAACTTCTATCGAAAGTTATACCGACGAATTTGTCTGCTTTGTAAAAGTAACCACCGACCAAGGTTTTGAAGGTTGGGGACAGACCTCGACCTACAATGCAGATATCACCGCGCAGGTATTACATCGCCAAGTGGCTCCTTGGGTATTGGGTCAATCTGCAGATGACATCGGATTTCTAATCGAGCGCGTTGAAGCTAAAGAGCATAAATTTCCAGGTAGCTACAGATGTCGAGCAAATGCTGGTCTTGATACTGCGCTCTGGGATTTACATGGCAAGGCGCAAGGAAAGCCCGTAGTTGAACTACTCGGTGGCAAACCAAAAGCGCTACGAGCATATGCCTCTTCAATGAAGCGAGATATCACTCCTGAAGATGAGGCAGCTCGTTTTGTTAAATTGCGTGATCAATATGGTTTTGATGCTTTCAAATGGCGCGTTGGTGCAGAGTGTGGAAACGATATCGACGAATGGCCAGGTCGTACTGAAGCTGTCGTCCCAGTAGTTTCAAAAGCATTAGGTGATGGCATATCAAAGTTGGTAGATGGCAACTCAGGGTTTTCGCCGAAGCGCGCAATCGAAGTTGGAAATATGCTTGAAAGCGAGGGAATTTCACACTTTGAAGAGCCTTGCAAATATTGGGAGCTAGATGAGACCAAGCAAGTTACAGATGCGCTAGATATAGATGTAACTGGTGGCGAGCAAGATTGGGATCTTGCAACTTGGCGTCGCATGATTGATATGCGCGCAGTAGATGTATTGCAACCAGATGTGATGTACATGGGTGGAATCTGGCGTACATTGAAAGTCGTAGAGATGGCAAAGGCATCTGGACTTCCAATTACTCCACACAGCGCAAACCTCTCTTTGGTAACAATTTGCACGATGCATCTACTTGGTGCGCTTCCCAATCCGGGGAAGTATTTAGAGTTTTCAATCGAAGGAGAGGATTACTATCCTTGGCAGGTCGGTTTATTTCTCGGTGATCCTTTTAAAGTCGAGGACGGAAAAGTCGCGATTCCATCCGAACCCGGTTGGGGCGTTACTATCAATCCAGAGTGGCTGGCAAAGGCCAGTCGTCAAGTAAGCAATATTTAAGCGAGGCGATATGAAGACTATTCTCGATGCAATCGGAGATACCCCGCTTATTAATATCGAAGGTATCTGGGTGAAGATGGAGTATCTAAATCCATCTGGATCCATCAAAGCTCGTATCGCCAAATACATGATCGAACAAGCTGAAAAAGAGGGCTTATTAAAGCCGGGCGATACGATCGTGGAAGCTTCATCTGGAAATACTGGAAATGCGATGTCTATGGTCGCAGCAGTTAAGGGCTACAAGATGCTGGTTGTGATGCCAAATGGGCTAAGCCAAGAGCGAGTTGCAATCTCAAAAGCATTTGGTGCAGAGGTGCGCACTATTGGTGATTTCCATGTAAATGATGCTTTAGATGAATGTCGCAGATTGGGTAAAGAACCTGGTTACTTTGCGCCACAACAATTTGATAATGAATGGAATGTCAACGAAAACTTCGAATGGCTTGGACAAGAGATCCTTAAAGAACTGCCCTCAAAGCCGCAATTAGTTGTAGGTGGTGTTGGTACTGGTGGCACCATCATCGGAGTCGGCAAAGCATTTAAAGCGGTTAATCCAGAGTGCGAAATATATGCCTTAGAACCTTCAGAATCCTGCACCATTGCCTGCGGTGAAGTAGAGAAGCATTTAATCGAAGGCATCTCAGATGGCTT
>CAZYJU010000026.1:5213-11419 GCA_964647945.1 uncultured Actinomycetes bacterium
CCATTGCCTGCGGTGAAGTAGAGAAGCATTTAATCGAAGGCATCTCAGATGGCTTTGTGCCTGGCATCATCGAACGCCATAAGGATGAGATTGATGGCTTTGTACATATTCACTCAAATGATTCAATCGAAGAGATGCGTCGAATTGCGAGAACGCACGGCATTTTTGTCGGCCCATCATCAGGCGCACATCTGCTAGCGGCTAAGAAGTTAAAGGAAGAGCACAATCTCGAGACCGTGGTTACCTTCTTCTGTGACGAAGGCGAGAAATATATGAAGGATTACTGGCTTAAGTTCTAAGAGGCTCTAAGAGTTTCTAGCCGCGTTCGCAAAGATTGCATCGCTAACAAATTGAGCTAACCCGACTGCTTGGCTCTCATAATGGGCTTTAAATCTTGGATCTTGCAAGTACATCTGGGCAAGATTTTTATGCATCTCATAGTTGCATTCGTACCACCAATCTGAAATTGATAGGCGGTGAGCCTCCGCGCCATCCATGGCTACTAAACTTTGCGCTGAAAGGCCATCTGTCATGGCCTTAGCCATCAAATCTGTGGCCGATTGCATCGCATGTGTTGCTTTGGCAATATCTTCTTTTGAGTAACCAGAGGATCTGCGTTGCGACTCCCGATAGGCATCGGTATCTCCCCAACGCTCTTTCGCCTCTGCTGCGTGATGATTCTCAATCATGCATTAAGTTTAACTTGAAGTACTTTTGTTCTATATTTCCAAGGTGCCCGACCTAAGTAATTTTCCTTTAACGAAACCGCTCGCTAATCGATTTCGAGAAGTGGTCTCTGGTTCTAAAGATGGCACCCCTGATTGGGCCTATCAAATGCTGGAAGGCGAAGATGAAGGTCTCTTCGGCCCCGAATCTGCGGTTTGGGAGGTTCATGGTTGCGTTTCAACAATCGTTGGTGGAGTAATGGCGCTGCTATTACAAGCCGCACACCCAGCGGCGCTATCCGGAGTTGCAAGACATTCGAGATATAAAGATGATCCGCTTGGTCGTTTAGCCGGAACCACCAAATGGCTAACCATTACCTCTTTTGGCGCAACAGAATTTATTTTGAAAGAGGCCAACCGGGTAAACCAGATGCATACCCGTGTCACCGGTACTTATATAGGTAAAGATGGAAAGGAACATGAGTATGCAGCCAAATCCGAAGAGTATTTGCTCTGGGTGCATTGCGCATTTACAGATGCCTTTTTAAAGACATACCTCTCCCTTGGTTACAAGTTCAAAACTTCACCTGATCAATATGTTCGCGAGTGGGCTAAGAGCGCTGAACCTTTAGGTTTGAAAGATGCCCCAAAATCAGTAGCTGAATTGGAATCTAAATTAGATTACTTTCGAAATAACGCGTTATTGGCCAATGAGACCACCAAAGAGGTCATTAAATTTATATTAAAGCCACCTTTTTCTAAGTTAGGTTTACTTCCATTTACGATTTTTGCCAATGCCGCAATTGCCACCTTGGATCCCAAAGATCGTGAGCTACTTGGCTTAAAGAGAAAAGGGCGAATTTGGCTGCGCTTATCTAGAGGGATATTGATTTTCTTAAGTGCAATCTTGGGCCACGAATCACCGAGTCAGAAGTTTGCAAGGCAGCGGATAGATAGACTTCGCAAATGACTTCTTCGCAAAAGACTAGGGTGATTGCACATCGCGGCTACTCCGCAAAATATCCTGAGATGAGTCGGGAAGCTTATTTAAATGCAGTTCCGGTAAGCGATGGCTTTGAATGCGACCTACATCTTTCTAAAGATTTAGAACTCTTCTGTTTCCACGATGACACCATGGATCGCACAACTGACATGACTGGCGAAGTCAATGAGATGACTTGGGACGAGATCTCTAGAGCCACCCCAAAGCCAATCCTCTTTAAAGAGTTCATGGCGATTGCAATGGGTACCAATAAAGATGTGTTGATCGAAACCAAGCATCCAAATAAATTTAAAGGTTTGCTAGAGAAACGCTTAAAGGAAGAGTTGGGCCAATTGCAGCCCAAGATTGATATGAGTTTTATGTCATTTTCACCAAGTGCAGTATGGAGGATGCGAAATTTTCCAGGTCGCAAAGTTCAGCTAATCGAACGGCGCATCAATTTAATTCCGAAATTTCATGCCGACGTGGTAGCGCCATATTTTGAGTTAGTTGATAAGAAGTGGGTAGAGGCCTGTCGCAAAAAAGGTCAGCAGATGTATGTCTGGACCGTTAACGATCCAAAGGTGGCGGTGCAGCTAGCCGAATGGGGCGTCGATACTTTAATTACCGATAATCCCGAGTTGATCCGAGAATCTCTTAATCGCTAGCTTGACCTGATTTATGGGCATAGCGCCCCAAAAATTCTGCCTTTAGCTCTTGGAAGGTGCCATCTAGTAACGAGGCGCGCATCTGATCAACAAGGCGCACGATAAATCTCTCGTTATGGATTGTGGCCAAAGTTGCAGCCACCATCTCTTTAGCGCGGAACAAATGATTTAAATAGGCCCTGGTGTAGTTGGCGCAGGTGTAGCAATCGCAAGTTTCCTCAATTGGGAAGTACTCGCGGCGGTGCGGGCCATTTGAGACATTGAAACGCCCCTGCATTGTGTAAACCGCAGAGGTGCGGGCAATTCGAGATGCCAAGACACAATCAAAGGTATCAATGCCATTCTCAACGCCTACAAAGAGATCTTCAGGAGCCCCAATTCCTAGTAGATGTTTTGGCTTTTCAATCGGCAACTCATCATTTACCCAGCCCACAATCGTGCCGAGAGAATCTTTATCAAGCGCTCCACCGATACCAAAGCCATCAAATTTGATTCCGGAAGATTCCATCGCACCTAGTTCTTGCGCTGCCTGGCGACGTAAATCTTCATACTGCGCCCCCTGAATCACGCCATAAAGGGCTTGATAGGGCTTCTGATGACGCAATTCAGTCAGTCTCTGATGTTCATCCAAACATCTAATCGCCCAAGCGTGAGTGCGTGCGAGCGCCTTCTTCTGATATCCGCGGGTGTTATGCAATGTTGTGCATTCATCGAAAGCAAAGATGATATCTGCACCGATCTTATGTTGAATCTGCATCGAGATTTCGGGGGTAAAACGATGCATCGATCCATCTAGGTGGGATTTAAAGGTCACGCCCTCATCGTCAACATGGGCCAAACGCTCTTTGTTATCGGCAATTACATCATCAGCTCTAAAAGTATCTGCATTCATCGCCAGTACTTTTTTAAAACCAACGCCGAGCGATAAGACTTGGAAGCCACCGCTATCGGTAACTGTTGGCCCATCCCAAGACATGAACTTGGCTAGGCCACCTGCCTCATCCAAGATATCTGGGCCAGGTTGTAAGTAGAGATGATAGGCATTGGCCAGAATTGCCTGCGCTCCCAGATCTTTCATCGACTCTGGAAGTACCGATTTCACGGTGGCTTTGGTACCTACCGGAATGAATGCCGGAGTTTGAATCGCGCCATGCGGGGTATGGATGGTGCCAACGCGGGCGCGACCGACCTCATTCTCAATCTCAAAATTAAAACTCATCTGAAGTTACCTGATGTCACTAGATGACTACCAGATCTTTACACGGTCTTTTAGATAGAGCGAATCCTTTTCAGTAACTTCAAATGCGGTATAGAACTCATCGAGATTACGAACGATCTGATTGCAGCGATGCTCATCTGGAGAATGAGGATCGGTTGCAATTCGAAGCTTCGCCTCTTCAGGGCGGATCAATCTGCGCCAGCACTGCGCCCAAGATAGGAAGAAGCGTTGCATGGCAGTTAGCCCATCGATTACGGGAGCATCTGCAATTTTTAGATTCTCTCCCAACGATATTTGATATGCCTTGATGGCGATATTCATGCCACCTAGATCTCCGATGTTCTCACCTAAAGTAAAAGCGCCATTTACCTTTACATCTGGAGCGGCACTTGGTGAGAGTTGGTTGTATTGATCAACTAAAGCACCGGTGCGTTTTTCGAACTCAGTGCGATCTTGATCGCTCCACCAGTTATTTAAATTGCCATCGCCATCGTATCTAGAACCTTGATCATCAAATCCATGTCCGATTTCATGGCCAATCACCGCTCCGATTCCGCCATAGTTGGCAGCATCATCAGCATCCGGGTTGAAAAATGGCGGTTGCAAAATCGCAGCCGGGAATACGATCTCGTTATAGCCCGGGTTGTAATAGGCGTTCACGGTCTGTGGGGTCATCGCCCACTCATCACGATCAATTGGTCCACCCAATTTATTTAATTGATAGTCACGTTCGAATTTTGCGATATTGGCTAAATTTCCATGTAAATCATCGCCAATTGAAAGGGTGCTGTAATCGCGCCACTTATCTGGATAGGCGATCTTTGGCTTAAATTTCGCCAACTTATCTAGCGCCTTAACTTTGGTCTCAGCGCTCATCCAATCTAAATCTTTGATTGAAACTTCGTAGGCTTTTAGTAAGTTGGCAACCAAAGCCTCCATCTTCGCCTTTGATGATTCGGGGAAGTGGCGTTTTACATACTCTTTGCCGATCTCTTCGCCCATCGCACCTTCGACCAATGAGATGGCTCGTTTATAGCGCTCGCGAATTTGTGGGGTGCCCGAGAGCGTAGTTCCGAAGAATGCGAAATTCTGATTGACCAGCGCTTCATTTAGATAGGCCGCTGAACCCGAAAGAATCTGCCAACGTAGCCAATTTTGCCAAGCGCTTAAATCAAAGTTCCCAAGTAGCGCGGAGAGACCTTCAAAGAAGTCAGGTTCGCGCACGACAATCTCTTGGAATTTTTCAGATGGAATTTGGCCTGCGACAAGATAGCCAGACCAATCAATATTTGGTGATAGTTCTTGAAGTTGGGCGAAACTCTTCTTGTTATAAGTAGCGATGGCATCGCGGTCCTTAACTTGATCCCAATGATAGGAAGCGATCTTGGTCTCTAAATCTAAAAGCGCTCTGCCATCAATTGAGATTCCGCTGATCTGAGACATCTTGGCTACGTGATCAAGGAAGGCATCGCGAATCGGTTGATACTGTTCTTCGCGGTAGTAAGCCTCATCCGGAAGCGAGATTCCGCCCTGATAAATATAGATTGCATATTGAGTCGAGTTTCCGACATCCGGGTAGATGTATGAGCCAAAGAGGCTAGGGCCTCCATAGATCTCAAGCTCGCTGATAGTGGCTATTAAGCTCTTGGCATCGGTAATTTTCTCGACTTTTGCCAGATCGCCAAGAATCGGATTGATGCCATCTTTTTCGATTTTCTCGGTATTCATGAAGGATTTGTATAACTGGCCGATCTTGCCGCTATCAGATTCGATGATCGCCCTAACTTGCGCTTCTGCCTGCAGAAAGAGCTCGTACGTAATACCGGCAGAGGCGCGGTCATCTGGAATCTTGGCTGTTGAGAGCCATGCGCCATTTGCAAATCTATATAGATCATCTTGCGGGCGGACGCCTTTATTAAAGAGGTTCTGATCGATTCCAGATTTCATTGTTTGCCCTTTTATCTCTTGTTTATTGCTTGTTTTAATTCTTTAGCTCACGAGTTTAAGATAGTTGAAGATTCAACTTTCCGATAGAATGGCCATGTGGCGATTAAACCCCGATGGCTAACTCCGGCAGAGGAATCTGCATGGCGTAAATATATTGTGGCAAGCCGCCGTCTGCTTGAAGCCCTCGATGATGACCTATCGGCAAATGGCCTCACGCTCTCTGACTACGAGATCTTGGTTCATCTATCCGATGCCGAAGATCGCCGCCTTCGAATGTCTGATCTCGCTGAGAAGACCATCCTCTCTAGAAGCCGCCTATCCCATCGCATCAAATATATGGAAGGCAAGGGTTGGGTGGAGCGCCAGAAATGTGCATCAGATAAGCGCGGCACTTGGGCAGTAATGACCACCAAAGGTTGGAACTCAATTGTGAAGGCTGCGCCAGATCATGTTGAAAGTATCCGCAATAGATTTATGGATCAAATAAGTAAAGCAGATCAAGCAAATATCGCTATGGCTTTCGATAAGGTCGAGAAGAGTTTACGTAAAGATTTAGAGATTTAATTATTTCAAATGAAAAACCCGCCACATAAAGTGGCGGGTTTTTCTAAACGTAATCAGAAGATTACTTAGCTGCCTTCTTGCGACGGCGACGCTTTGGAGCTGCAGCCTTAGCTGCTGCCTTCTTACGACGCTTTGGAGCAGCCTTCTTAGCTGCTGCCTTC
>CAZYJU010000027.1:0-3480 GCA_964647945.1 uncultured Actinomycetes bacterium
AATCAGAATCTAAATCTGAAGAAGTTCGACTAAATAAATTTATTGCCGACGCCGGTGTTACTAGCCGCCGTGGTGCGGATGAGTTGATCTCCGCAGGGCGGGTCAAGGTGGATGGAAAACGAATCACCGAATTAGGGTTCAAAGTGAAGAAAAAGTCTAAAGTAGAAGTTGATGGTGAGACAATAAATGCAGTAAAGACTAAAACTTATATTGCGTTGTATAAACCAAGAGGTGTTTTGTCTACGATGTACGACCCAGAAGGACGACCTTCGTTGGCGGAGTTGGTTGATTTCAGAAAAGAGCGGCTCTTCCATGTTGGTCGCCTAGATAAGGATTCGGAAGGGTTAATTCTCTTAACGAACGATGGGGAGATTACCCACCGAGCGACCCACCCAAGCTTTGGATTGATGAAAACTTACCTGGTTTCATATGAAGGGGAGCTGCCGAAGGATGCAAAGGCAACTTTGACCAAAGGCGTGGAATTGGAAGATGGACTCGGAAGGGTCAGCTCCTTTAGAGAGCTACCCAATAATTGGTTGGAGCTAAAGATCCATGAAGGTCGGTATCACATAATTCGAAGGCTCATGGAAGCGATTGGAGTGAAGGTGCTTCGATTGGTGCGAAGTCAGTTTGGCCCTGTCTTACTTGGAGATTTGAAGGAAGGGCGTTGGCGTGACTTAAATGAGGTTGAAGTGGCTAATTTACATAAAGTTTTACAGTTAAACCCATAAAACTATATATCGTTAATTTGTTAATAACTATTTATTAATATATCGATAATAGCATTCTTAAAATATCGTTTTATCGATAATGATGAGCGCAAATTAAACATGGGTTATCGTTTTGTCGACTTTTATCACAGTCCTTTTCACTGGAACGCGAGTGAAGAAGAGGGAGACTTAATTACTATAAAACGACAAATTAATATATTAATAAGTGTGCATTCCCAAATTCAAGTCTTTTACATCGAGCACGGGTAAACTCTCTACATGTCATTGAGGGCTATCCGTGGAGCTATTCAGGTAGATGCAAATACACCTGAAGCGATTGAGAGCGGGGTGAAGGAGCTACTACCTGCGATCCTGGATGCCAATTCAATTAGTCGCGAAGAGGTTATTTCGGTAATCCTTACCTGCACACCAGATCTAAATGCTGCCTTTCCGGCTGCCTTTGCCAGAGAGATTGGTTTTGGTGCAGTGCCGCTACTTTGTGCAGTTGAGATGGATGTTCCTGGAGCGTTGCCACTAGTAATCAGAGTGATGCTGCACGCAGAGCTTAAGTCACCGGCTAACCATGTCTATTTGCGAGGTGCAACCAGCCTACGCAGAGATTTAGCTCAGTAATGAAAATCGTAGTAATTGGCGCTGGCTTAATTGGAACATCCATCGCCTTAGGAGCTAAACGCAAAGGCCATGAGGTCGAATTAATTGATCAAGATGGCCGCGCAGAGGCGCTTGCTAATGACTTAATTGATAAGGGCAGTTCGTCAGAGCTTAAAAATCCAGATTTAGTTGTTGTCGCAACTCCTACAAGTTCACTAATCAGCATTCTAAATCGCTTTGAATCTGTATACCCAAACTCTACATTTATAGATATTGGTAGCACGAAGACTAAAGTTAAATCTGAAGTTGAAGTTATCTCAACTTTAGCTCCTAGATTCTGTCCTACCCATCCAATGGCAGGTCGCGAGTTAGATGGGGCAGAGGCTGCTCAATCTGATCTCTTCGTGGGTAAGAGTTGGGTGATAACACCGCTCTCGAAGACGAACGAGTCATCGGTTTCTCTAGCGAAACAATTGATTGGCGACCTAGGTGCCCGATCCATTGTGATGAGCGCAGAGGATCATGATGTAGCCGTGGCTCTTATCAGTCATCTTCCTCAGATCGTGGCATCACTTTTGGCTTCGCAATTTAGCCATTTACCGCTTGAGCAACGAAAGTTTCTTGAGTTGGCCGGTAGCGGTGTTTTGGATACCACTCGAATTGCAGCCTCCAATCCAAATCTTTGGGTAGAGATATTGGAATTAAATCGAAGCGCTGTGATGAACCTATTAAAAGATTTCCAAAAGGATTTATCGACTTTGATTGAAAGTTACGATGTGAGAAAGGTTTTGGAAGAGGGGCGAGAGGGGCGCCACTTACTTCCTGGAAAGCATCGTAGCGCTACACGCGAATATACATATTTGCCAGTTGTGCTAGAAGATAAACCAAATCAACTTGCGTTACTTTTTAATGAATGCGCAAAAGCATCGGTTAACGTTGAAGATATCAAGATTGAGCACTCCCCAGAGCAAGAGACCGGTTTGGTTCTGCTCGCATTGAGTGCAAAAAATGCATCAACCCTGCAAGAACATCTATCATCAGCAGGTTGGCGCGTGCACCCTCCAAGACTGGAGATTTAAATGGCGATTGTGATCGCGATGGATGGTCCAAGTGGTGCAGGAAAATCTTCAACCTCTAAAGCGCTTGCGATTAGAGCTAATTGGGATTATTTAGATACTGGAGCTTTATATCGCGGAGCAACTTGGTTAGCGTTAAAAGAGAACATCAAAGAAGCTGGCGATCTTTTATATGCATTAGATAAATCACCACTTAAATTTAATTCTGATCCGAAATCACCCACTTTAAAATGTGGAAAATTTGATATCACAACTGAGATTCGAAGCGAAGAAGTTACAAACGCAGTTTCTACCTTCGCAGCGATGCCAGAGATTAGGAAAGAATTGGTAGCGCTACAACGTCGCATAATTGACGAAGCTCAAAGAGGAATTGTTGTAGAGGGTAGAGATATCGGCACAGTGGTAGCGCCCAATGCCCAATTAAAGGTCTATTTAACTGCGGATTTAGCGGCCAGGGCGAAGCGTCGCGAAGCTGAATTAAATACCACTAATGACCTGGCAGATGCGTTAGCTATTAGAGATCAGAAGGATTCAACGCGCACTGTTTCCCCTCTTGAGAGAGCGCTTGATGCAGTCGAAATAGATTCTACGGAGATCTCACTTTCAGAGACAGTTGATCAAATTTGGGAGTTACTTAAAGAGCGACAGCTCCTCGGTTTACCGATCGTGGCAATTATTGGTCGTCCAAATGTCGGGAAATCAACTTTGATAAATAGATTCTTAGGTCGTCGCGAAGCGATTGTGGAAGATGTACCTGGGGTTACCAGAGATCGAGTCCGTTACGAGTGTGAATGGAATTCAAGAGAGTTTATTCTTATGGATACCGGTGGATGGGAATCGCACCCAGATGGAATTTCGATTGGGGTTAGTGCTGGAGCAGAGGTAGCAATCTCAGAGTCAGATGTGATTCTTTTTGTTGTGGATGCACAAGTTGGTGCCCAGAGCGAAGATGAAGTCATGGTGGATGCGCTTAGAAAATCCGGGAAGAAAGTTTTTCTAGTTGCAAATAAAGTGGATTCACCAAATGAAGAAGCGGAAGCGCACTCGTTATGGAATCTTGGCCTTGGTGAACCACACTTTGT
>CAZYJU010000027.1:3580-5640 GCA_964647945.1 uncultured Actinomycetes bacterium
CAGGATCTAAAGATCATCAAAATGGTTGAAGATGCAGGCAAAGCGTTGGTGCTGGTGATGAATAAATGGGATTTAGTAGATGAAGATCGAAGATTGGCCTTGGACAAAGAGTTGGATCGCCACTTAACTCATATCACTTGGGCGCAGCGCGTAAATGTTGCAGCGAAAACTGGATGGCATCGCGATCGGTTAGCTCCGGCGCTTCGAACCGCGTTAAATAGTTGGGAGTTAAGAGTTCCAACTGGTCGATTAAATTCTTTCTTGGGATCGATAATCGGAGCAACTCCACCTCCGGTAAGAGGCGGAAAGCAACCGAAGATTTTCTACGCAACTCAGGCAGGTATTGCGCCTCCTAAGTTCGTGATCTTCACAAATGATTGGATCGAACCTCCATACCGACGTTTCATTGAACGAAAGCTCCGTGATGAATTTGGATTCGAAGGATCTCCGGTACAGGTGTCGGTAAAGGTTCGAGAGCGAGATTGATGTTCACAGTTCCAAATCTTTTGAGTCTACTTCGCTTAGCTTTGATCGCACCTTTTCTTATCTGGGCAGGCGAGGGACGCGATTGGCTGGCGTTGATTGCCCTTGCGATAGCGAGCATTACCGATTATTTGGATGGTAAAGCTGCTCGGATTCTGAAACAGGAATCAAAACTGGGTGCAATGCTGGATCCAGCGATCGATAGATTATTTATTGCGGCATCTGTTTATGTTCTGTGGGATCGAGACATCTTTCCGGGCTGGTTGGTAGCTATATTGATTGGCCGGGATTTGGCATTACTACTTGTAAATATTGCGCTAAAACAAAGAGGGCGCCCGTTGCTTGAGGTTAATTTCATCGGCAAGGCAGCGACCTTTAATCTTCTCTACGCCTTCCCGCTGCTCTTCCTATCTATCCAAGGAGGAGCACTTGGCTTCCTGGGCTATGTCTTTGGGTGGGCCTTTAGCGCATGGGGAATCTCGCTCTATTTAATTACTGGCGCTTGGTACTTGGTATCTGGCGTGAAAAGCATTAGATTTCCGCGCATAGCCCAATAAGCGCACAAGGCCCACTAAGCGCAGTTGGCGTAGTTGGCGCAGTAAGAATGAAAAGTTTTCCCGCCTAAAAGCTAAAGGAGCGACCGTGTCTAACGTCCCAGCCAATCTTCAATATTCAAAAGAGCACGAGTGGGTAGATAGTTCAGGTGGCAACAAAGTTAAGGTAGGCATTACTGATTACGCTCAAGGAGCCCTCGGAGATATTGTTTATGTTCAATTGCCGAAGGTTGGCGATAGCGTTGCCGAAGGAAAAGTTTGCGGCGAAGTCGAGTCAACTAAGAGCGTATCTGAGATCTATTCACCAGTAACCGGAACAATTGTTTCAATCAATTCCTCTCTTGATAGCGCTCCTGAGACTTTGAACTCAGATCCATATGGAGCAGGTTGGATTTTTGAAGTTGAGGTCACAACTCCATCGAATGATTTGATGGACGCTGCGGCCTATTCAGCGTTAATTGGCTAACTCTGGTTAAAACCTCCACTTGACCGTAACCCATAAACTTAAGTAAGTTCAGCCTCAACTTGAAGTTGAGGGGATTTAACAATGGCAGATCGGCCGGGGATTGAATACGAGGTCACCTCGACAATCAATCTAGGTCTTCGCTCAGTTGATTCAGAAGATGCTTTAGAGCAGTTAACTGAATCAGAGCGTGCAGTTGTCTCTCAACTTAATCCTGATTCTGCGATGTTAATTATTCATCGTGGTCCAAATCGCGGAGAACGTTTCCTTCTCAATTCCCCAGAATCCACCATTGGTCGCGCAAGCGAGAACGATGTGGTTCTTGATGATGTCACCGTATCTCGCAAACATGCCAATATCCGTCGCGCAGGCGAAAGATTCGAATTAATTGATTTGGGTAGTTTAAATGGAACTTACGTAAACAATAATTCAATCGCCAGGGCTACTTTAAGTAGCGGTGACGAGATTCAATTTGGCAAGTTCCATATGTTATTTGTACAAAACCTCACGAAATCACAAAACTAAACCAAACCAGAACCAAAACTAAAACCAAAACTAAA
>CAZYJU010000027.1:5740-10682 GCA_964647945.1 uncultured Actinomycetes bacterium
TAAATATAAATATAAAGAGGAACATGATGTCAGTACCAGCACGCGCCTACTTAAGTATTGGGGAAGTACTCGGTCGTCTACGAGGAGAATTTCCAGATGTCACTATTTCAAAGATTCGTTTCTTAGAATCTGAAGGTTTAATTGAACCGCAGCGCACCCCATCGGGTTATCGCAAGTTCACAGCGACGGACCTGGATCGTCTCCGTTATGTACTTCTAGCTCAAAGAGATCAATATCTGCCACTTAAGGTAATTAAAGAAAATCTAGACGCTATGGATCGCGGTTTAACTCCTGGTAATGGAGTGACAGCGCCAGCGCCACGACTAGGTTTGGTTTCTACCGATACCGATATCAGCGCATCTTCATTTGCAGAATCTTCAGAGCTTCGCTTATCTCGTGAAGAGCTCTTAAAAGCCTCAGGGTTGAAAGAGGATCAGCTAGTTGAGATTGAGAGCTATGGATTGATTTCATTGCAAGGTCGTTATTACGATGGCGATGCGCTCTCAGTTGCAAAGGTGGTTGCCGAACTCTCTTCTTTCGGTATCGAAGCAAGACATTTACGTTCATTTAAATCGGCATCAGATCGCGAAGTTGGTCTGATTGAACAGGTAATTACGCCACTCAATCGTCAAAAGAGTATTGAAGCCAAAGCGAGGGCAGAGGAAGTGCAACGTGAACTTGCATCGCTCTCAGTAAAGTTGCATGCTGCTTTGGTTCGCTCTGGATTAAATCGTCTTCGCTAAGCGTTAATTAAATTACGATGATTCCAGTTGAGGTAGTTGGCGTAAGAATCGAGATGCCATCGAATCAACCCATCGTGCTCTTAAAAGAGATTTCAGGGAATCGATATCTGCCCATATGGGTCGGAACTGCCGAAGCAACGGCGATCGCATTTAGCCAGCAAGGGTTAACCCCTCAAAGACCTCTGACTCATGATCTTTTAATTAATATCTTGGAGGCAGAGCGGATTAAATTGCGCTCGGTCCATCTAACTGAACTTAAAGACGGGGTCTTCTATTCAGATCTGATCTTGGTAGATGAGGCTGGAAAAGAGCAGAAGGTTTCTTCCAGGCCATCTGATGCGGTAGCGCTTGCGGTTAGAGTAGAAGCGCCAATCTTGGCTCGCAGTGAGCTCTTCGATCAGGCTGGGATCGCCATTCCAGAGCAGGGCGAAGATGAGATTGAGAAATTCAAAGAGTTCTTGGATGAGATCTCCCCAGAGGATTTCGCCTAAGGGTTCGAATAATCAGGCTTTTTAAGGCTAAAGGTCTACTTGAGGTTTTGAGCGTGTCGCTCCTTGTATCACCCTTGCCCCAGTTCTACCCTTAACACCTCTAGTACATAAGTTAGGACAAACTTCCCTGATGCAAGAAGAGATTGGCTACCGCGGAGCTACTGCTTGTTCAGCAGCGGGCATTACTTATCGCCAGTTAGATTATTGGGCGCGAACTGGATTATTAGAACCAAGCGTTCGAACTGCCGCTGGTTCCGGAAGCGCCAGGCTTTATGGATTCCGAGATATTTTGGTTTTAAAGATTATCAAGCGCTTATTGGATGCTGGTGTATCACTTCAAAATATTCGCACCGCGGTGGAACATTTACGTTCACGTGGCATCAGTGATTTAGAGAAGATGACATTGATGTCAGATGGCGCATCGATCTACGAATGCTCATCGCCAGATGAGATTATCGACTTGCTACAAGGCGGCCAGGGTGTCTTTGGCATTGCGGTAGGCAAAGTTGCCTCAGAGGTCGAAGGATCGCTGCTTAACCTGCAGGGCGAACTTGATGGCCAGCTTGTAGGTGGCGAAGGTAACGATGAATTGTCGCTTCGCCGCAAAGCACGTGGCGCCTAAATTGAATTAACCTATCCCTTGGGTTTACGAAGCTCGTAAACAATTGATCTCGCCCTATCTGGGGTGAATGTGGGGAAGTGCGCAATGACCTTCGCTTCAAGACATATAGGTCCAACTAATTCCGATATTCAATTCATGTTGCAAACGCTTGGGTATGACTCAATCGAGAATTTCGTTTCAGATGTAGTTCCTGCAAGTATCGCAATTAAAGAGAAACTCGCCGACAAGTTACCAAAAGCGCTCTCTGAAGTAGAAGCGATCCAAGAGTTAAGAAAACGCGCTAGCCAGAATAAATTGTTCCGTAGTTGTATCGGAATGGGTTACTACGGAACCATTACTCCCGCAGTTGTTTTAAGAAATGTTTTAGAAAATCCAGCTTGGTACACCGCCTACACGCCATATCAACCTGAAATTTCACAAGGCCGTTTAGAAGCGCTCTTTGCATTTCAAACTGCAATCACAGATCTAACTGGTCTGGATATTGCCAATGCTTCGATGCTTGATGAATCAACATCTGCCGCTGAAGCTATGACTTTGGCGCATCGCGCATTTAAGGGAAGCGACGATGCGGTCTTCCTTGTAGATAAAAATGTGCATCCACAAACGCTTGCCGTTATCGAAACCAGAGCTAATCCGCTTGGGTTAACTGTTAAGACTTTTGACGTAACTAAATTCCAAGAGATAAATGAAGAGATATTTGGCGTCTTAGTTCAATATCCAAATACCTTTGGCGCAGTTATCGATCATCATGATCTTGCTAATTGGGCGCACGAAAAAGGTGCGACTGTCATTGCAGCAACCGACCTACTTGCATTAACAATGATCAAGTCACCAGGCGAGTGGGGAGCAGACGTTGCAGTTGGTTCATCACAACGCTTCGGAGTGCCAATGGGATTTGGCGGTCCGCATGCAGGATTTATGGCGGTTCGAAATGGTTTAGAGCGTTCGATGCCGGGACGTTTAGTAGGTCAATCAATTGATGTTCACGGAAAGCCAGCATTTAGATTGGCGCTACAGACTCGCGAACAACATATCCGTCGCGAGAAGGCAACTTCAAATATCTGCACTGCACAAGTTCTGCTTGCAGTGATGGCAGCTTTCTATGCAATGTGGCATGGACCAAAGGGCTTAAAAGATATCGCCAGCAATGTTCATCAAATCGCAGCACGTTGGGCTGCAAGTGCACCAAATTCAAATAAAGCCTTCTTTGACACCGTAACTTTTGATGGCAGCGCTGCCCAAGTTAAAGCTGCTGCAGATCTAGGCATCAACGTTAGAGTTGTTGATGCAAATCGCGTGAGCGTATCGTTCGACGAATTAAGCGATGAAACTTTGCTGAAAGATTTGGCAAAAGCATTTGGCGTTGAGTTGGCATCTAAAGGGGAGAGCAGTATCCCAAGTGGATTGCTGCGCACCAGCACCTACCTAACTAATCCAATTTTCAATTCGTTACATAACGAGACTGCAATGATGCGTTACATGCGCAATTTAGCGGATCGTGATTTGGCGTTAGATCGCACCATGATTCCTTTAGGTTCTTGCACGATGAAGTTAAATGCCGCAACTGAGATGGAAGCGGTTACTTGGCCAGAATTTGGTGGGCTACACCCGTTTGCACCAGCTGATCAGACCAAAGGTTCAAGACAACTGATCAAAGAGCTCTCTGATTGGTTAGTTGAAATCACTGGATACGACGCAGTTTCATTGCAGCCTAATGCCGGCTCACAAGGTGAATTCGCAGGGTTGCTCGCGATTAGAAAATATTTAGATGCAAATGGTGGAAAAGAGCGCAATATTTGCTTGATTCCATCTTCAGCTCATGGCACAAATGCGGCATCTGCGGTCATGGCAGGCATGAAAGTAGTTGTCGTCGCATGCGATGACCACGGAAACGTTTCAGTAGAAGATATCAAAGCCAAAATCGCAGAACATGGCGAAAAATTGGCAGCTTTGATGGTTACATACCCATCAACTCATGGCGTCTTTGAATCTGCGATCTCTGAGATCTGTGCAATGGTGCATGATGCAGGGGGGCAGGTTTATGTCGATGGCGCTAATTTAAATGCATTAGTTGGTACCGCTCAGCCTGGAAAATTTGGTGGCGATGTTTCTCACCTTAATTTGCATAAGACATTTTCAATTCCTCATGGCGGAGGAGGGCCTGGTGTTGGTCCGGTAATCGCTCGTTCTCACTTAGCGCCTTATCTACCAAACCATCCATTAGATCCAACTTGCGGACCAAGTACAGGCCCTGGCCCTATCTCAGCAGCGCCATTTGGTTCCGCCAGTATCTTGCCTATTTCTTGGTCTTACATTGCGATGATGGGTGGAGATGGTTTAACTAAGGCAACTCAAGTTGCGATTTTGTCCGCAAATTACATCGCTCACGAATTACGTGAAGATTTCCCAATTCTTTACACCGGAAATAAGGGCCTAATTGCTCATGAATGTATCTTGGATCTTCGAGATATCACCAAAGAAACTGGTGTATCGGTCGATGACATCGCAAAGCGTTTGATGGATTTTGGTTTCCATGCGCCAACAATGTCGTTTCCGGTGGCTGGAACTTTGATGGTCGAGCCGACTGAGTCTGAGGACTTGACTGAGATCAATCGATTTATCAATGCCATGAAGATCATTGCATCTGAGATTGATCAGGTTCGAAGCGGTCAGGTAAAGGTGGAGGAGAGCGCGTTACGCCATGCTCCCCACACCTCTGCAAGTTTGCTCTCTAACACTTGGGATCGACCATATAGCCGCGAAATCGCAGCATTCCCAGCAGGCCTTGCACAAGGGCCTAATTTGGTGATGGGTATTCGAGGTAAGTACTGGCCGACAGTTGGGCGAATTGATGGCGCACACGGGGATAGGAACTTGATCTGTGCCTGCCCACCAATCAGCGAATTTGCCTAAGCTGTAAGTAAACCTTATTTACTTAACATAATGTAACTTATCGGCGTTTGGCGTGAACCTCACGCTAAGCCCCCAACGAGTTACTTGCAACATAGCTTCGAACACGATTGCACCGCTCATCTTCGATACACCTGTTTCGCGCTCGATAAATGTTATCGGTACTTCAGCTATGG
>CAZYJU010000028.1:0-4002 GCA_964647945.1 uncultured Actinomycetes bacterium
ACACCAATTCATCAAGCAGTTAATTGCAGAATTAGATAAAGAATTAGATAAGGAAACCAAGAAATGAGCGATGGACCATTAATCGTCCAGAGCGATAAGACTCTGCTTTTAGATGTTGATCACCCAAATTCAACTGAATGTCGACGCGCAATTGCACCATTTGCCGAACTTGAGCGCTCTCCAGAGCATATTCATACATATCGTTTAACGAATTTAGGACTTTGGAATGCCAGAGCAGCAGGACATGATGCAGAGAATGTAATTGATACCTTAATCAAATATTCTCGTTATGCAGTTCCGCATTCTTTACTACTTGATGTTGCTGAGACCATGTCTAGATATGGCCGATTACGTTTAGAGGCAAATCCAATTCATGGATTGGTTTTAGTCACAACAGACAGCGCAGTACTTGAAGAGGTAATTCGCGCGAAGAAGATCGCACCTCTACTAGGTTCTCGAATAGATAAAGAGACTGTTGCCGTTCATCCTTCACAACGCGGCTCGATCAAACAGCATTTACTTCGACTTGGTTGGCCGGCCGAAGATTTTGCAGGATATGTAGATGGACAAGCACATCCAATTGATTTAGTTCAAGAAGGTTGGAAGATTCGCCAATATCAAGAGCATGCGGCGGAAGGATTTTGGCATGGTGGTAGCGGAGTTGTAGTGCTCCCATGTGGCGCTGGAAAGACCATAGTTGGCGCAGCTGCGATGGCTCATGCCAAAGCGACAACTTTAATTCTTGTCACCAACACAGTTGCAGCGCGTCAATGGCGAGATGAATTACTTCGCAGAACTTCACTAAATGAAGATGAGATCGGCGAATATAGCGGCGCGAAGAAGGAAATTCGTCCAGTAACTATTGCTACATACCAAGTAATGACCAAGAAGAAGAATGGTGTTTATGCCCATTTAGATCTCTTTGATTCATACGACTGGGGTTTGATAATTTACGATGAGGTGCACTTACTTCCAGCGCCAATCTTCCGTTTTACTGCAGATATCCAATCACGTCGTCGTTTGGGATTAACTGCAACATTAGTACGTGAAGATGGCATGGAAGGCGAGGTCTTCTCTTTGATCGGCCCAAAGAGATTCGATGTTCCTTGGAAAGAGATTGAATCTCAGGGCTATATCGCACCCGCTGAATGTATTGAGATTCGTGCCACGCTCTCCGAGAGCGAACGTCTCTCCTATGCCACTGCTGAAGTTGAAGAGAAATATCGTTTCTGTGCAACCACTGCCACCAAGCAAAAAGTTGTGCAAGCGCTAGTTGAGAAACATGCCGATGATCAAGTTTTGGTGATTGGTCAGTACATTTCACAACTAGATGAGCTCAGCGAGCAATTAGGCGTTCCATTGATTAAAGGTGAGACTCCGATAAAAGAACGTGAATCTCTCTTTGCGCAATTCAGATCTGGCGAAATTAAATGCCTCGTAGTTTCTAAAGTTGCTAATTTCTCAATCGATTTGCCTGATGCCACTATCGCTATCCAAGTAAGTGGCGCATTCGGTAGTCGCCAAGAAGAGGCGCAGCGGCTTGGTCGAATCCTCAGACCAAAATCTGATGGACGTGGGGCGCGTTTTTATTCAGTGGTAAGTAGAGACACTATTGACCAAGATTTTGCACAGAATCGCCAACGCTTCCTTGCAGAACAGGGTTATAGCTATCGAATCATTGATGCTGACGATGTTTTTCAAGGAAAGATTTAAACTCTTCGATATCCACACGAAAGTGTGAAAAATACTTTCCGTTTACTTGGACAACTGGAATCAATTGACCATACAAGTCTTCTAACTCTTTGTTCCCGTCAATTAACTTAACTTCTATCGTGAAATCTAAAGTGGATTCCAATGGTTTTAAAAGATTCTCAGCGTTCTCGCATAAATGACAGCCAGTACGACTATATATTGTGACTAATGGCTGCTTCATGTGTGTAAGTGTATTTGGTAGGTTTATTGCGTGAAACGTCGGAGTTTTAAAGGTTTTTTTCTCGCCATTCTTGCGGCGACCTTTATTGCGCCTTCGATTGCACCACCAGCAACTGCGCTCTTCTACCAAAGACCAGCCACCACTTGGGGACATATCTATGCTGGCGAAAGTAATGTAAAAACTTATAACGCAGTCGCTCCAGCTGGTGCTCGTTTAGAATCAAAATCGAAATTTGAGGTTAACTACAATAATTTTCCAAGCTGGGCACAGCGTGATGTACAGGCAGCAATTGATGTGTGGTCTGCAAATTTTCAATCCACAGTTCCCATCAAAGTAGAGGCAACTTGGGGTCGTTCTACTGTCTATGGATTACTTGGCAGTGCAAGGCCAGGTGATTACTTCAGCAACTTTGTTAACGCTCCAGACCCAACGCTTTGGTATCCATCAGCCATGGCAAACGCTTTGGCGGGTAGAGATTTAGATAAAAATAATGCTGAAATTATCATTCAAGTAAATTCATTAGCGCCATGGAATACCCGAAATGATGGTTCTCCGAGCAGATCCGAGTTTGATCTGCAATCCGTTTTCATTCATGAACTTGGACATGGTTTGGGATTTCTCTCAACTGACTCTTACGACACCTTCTTTGGCTTCGGCTCTATCGAGCAACCAACTCCATTTGATGCCTATCTCCAATTAGATGATGGAAGGCGATTAAGCGATCTCCCCTCTCCAAGTTTGGAATTAGGTAAAGCGCTCACAAGTAATTTGAGTTGGTCTGGTCCAAGGGGAATTGCTGCAAATGGTGGAGTAAAGCCAAAGATGTATACCCCGGCTAGTTATGAAAGCGGCTCTTCGGTCTCTCATTTAGATGAAGCTACATTCTCAAGCGCTGGTGTTAATTCAGTGATGACACCAAATCTTGATGCGGGTGAAGTTTTTCGCGAACCGGGTCCATTACTTCTTGCAATGATGGAGGATATGCGAAACAAACCTCCTGCAGGCATCGCAGTGGGAATGCCAAATCAAGTGCGTAATTTGCAGGTTTTGGTCGGAGATTCCAGCGTAATCGTGACTTTTGATCCACCAACGAATGTTCGAAGCGCACAAGTTAGTAGTTATGCAATCAAGAACACCAAGACTGGAACAGTCAATTACGCAACCACCAGTCCATACATCATAAAGAATTTAAAGAATGGCACGAGTTATACCTTTAGCGTGGTCGCCCAAAATAGTAATGGAAGTTCTGAGCCGGTTGTAAGTGAATCTATAACGCCGGTAAATACTTGGCGGACAAATGCAATTGATTCTGCGAGCGATGCGAAATATTTGGTAACGAGTACTTACAACAATCAACCGTTTATCGCCTATATAAGTGGTCGCACCGGAACCTTACGAACTGCCACCTACTCTGCTGGGGTTTGGCGAAAAGTGGTACTAGATGGCATGGGTGGAAGCGCTGGCCGTACGAAGAATCGCCTAGGTGGACATTTATCGATGTGCACAGCCGGAAGCGGTGCCAGACAAATCTTGCATCTTTTTTATGGGGATACGGTAGATAAAGATTTACGGCATGCAACTATCTCTGTTAATGGAAATTCATTTGAAGTGGTGGATGGAAATGCGCAATCAATCCAACCTTATGATCAACCAAATCGAACCAGGACTGGAAGTGAAGTCTCATATTCCAGCGCCTGCGTTGCAACTACTACCAATGTTCAAGTTTTTTATCGCGATGAGAGCCAAGGAGTGTTACTTGGAGCGGTAAAACGAACAACGAGTACAGGTAAATGGAGTTACGAGTTGATCGATGGTGATCGTAAGACAGATGGACGTACAACCGGTGATGTGGCTTTCCACCTTGATGCCTTGCTCTCCGGCGGTGTTACATATTTAATTTATGATTCTATTTTGGTCATCAATCAGAAGAAAGATGCCACCTCCGGTGAAGTTCGTTTAGCGACTCGAAATGGAACTGATGCAAACACATGGAGATATGAGACTCTAGATGCGCCGAGCACCTCAGCTTCGGTACTTGGTTACGATGTCGCAATCTCCAAAGTCGCTGG
>CAZYJU010000028.1:4102-10494 GCA_964647945.1 uncultured Actinomycetes bacterium
GCTCACCAAATGGTTCTATAAACTTAAGTGGAAACACTCTGGTGATGACATGTCAGAAACGACTTTGCGCATTAGACACCATCACCAAGAAAGTTACCCTAATTAGTGGATGGCAGAGCGAGGATCCAATAAATAGCGGTTGGGTCACGATAAACGGAAGTAGATTCTTGGTAGCTGGTATTAATGGGGCTTTGGTTACTTTACGGAATTAATTGTTTTAATTTGTAAGTGGACCCAGTAAGAAACTCTCTAAACGTTGCTCAGGTCGAGCTTGATTTGCATGTTGGGATTTATATGAAGATGTTCCGTCGATGCCGCAAAGAGATTTAATTGGACCAGATTTTCCTGGGTGAGAATTTATCCAACTTGTTAGATCATAAACATTTCCATTTATGACGCTCCAACAACTTCTTTCCGAGTTATTCTGACGAACCAGATCCATTGTGTACTTGATAGTGGTTGCGGTTGGAGTAGGAGTTGGAGTAGGAGTAGGAGTTGCAGCTGGTGTATTCGTTGGCGCTGGTGTTGAAGTTTTGACGGGGTTTGGAGTTGCACTCACCGTTGGTGCAGACTTTGGTAATTCGCCACGAATTACTTCACCCGGGATCTCTTTATCCCCGATTGCAATTGTGACCGATGCTCTTGCCCGACTTGTGATCATGATGCCGTAAATACCTGCTTCAGCATCAAACGAATTACGTGCAAGGTATAAATAATTTGTCTTGCCAAATGGTTCAAAGAACTTGGTCCGTTCAGAGATACGCATCGTAACTTTCTTGCCAGTCGGTGAGGTGATAACAACTGTTGGCAACGAAGTTGTGCGAAGCTTATTCTCTGGTTTCTTATCAACAATCAAATACTGAATTGAAAATAAGTCACCGGATTTAAATGCCGCTCGGAAAGCGCGCTTCTCTCCGGCTCGCGTAAATGATGCTCGAACCGCAAAAGAGATGGTGCCATCCGTTAATAGCGGACCTTTAGCTGCTGTGGTGTCAGTATTGGTTAGAAATACTGGTTGATGTGCATTTGCACTAATGGGTTGGAGTGCGAATTGCAGAACTAGCGCTGCGCTTAATATCAAGAGCCGCGCTGACATCGGATTCCTCTAATGCAACTTAAATACTATTTAGCGTTGCGACGCTGAATACGGGTCTTCTTAAGAAGCTTCTTATGCTTCTTCTTAGCCATACGCTTGCGACGCTTCTTGATAACTGAACCCATAACGCTCCTTGTATTGAAGGTTGAAGATTAACCTAGATTTATACGATACAAAAACCCGCCAGCAAGAACCACTGGTCCCAAGGCGCTATTGGCAGTTAACGCGGTTAACGAGCCGGAATTCGTGAAGTAAGCCCCAGTAACTACGCCCTTGCCATCAAATTGCAATAAAAGTAGCGCACCCTTTCGCTTCCACGAAGGAAGCGCCTTAACTGGACCCATAGAGACAAATGCTCCATAGCTAATCTTTCCCACAGCTACAGTTAACGCACTGCCATTTGATGGGTAACGATCAGTCCAAGTTGGTAGAAAAGAATTGTTAAATTTTGTGATTGCAGCGGAGTTGTTTGAGTAACCACCTAGAAGCAAATTGGAGGTCGTGGATCTCCAGGCTCGATTAGCTCTGGTCTCAGAACTTCTTTGAACTAAGGTAACTTTATTATTTGAAACTCTCGCCAAAAATCCATCAACTTTTCCACGTAACGGTTTACCAGCTAAAGTTTCAGCACTTTGGCCAACTGCCACTACACCACCATCTGCATTTCGAGCAATCGCAAATACTTGTGTAGTCGACTTTCCAATTAATGTTGGTTTGCTATTCCAATTGACCACAAAACCACTGTTGCCTGGATCTGTAAATGTGGTTCCAGCAATAGTGATCCCAAATCTATCTGCAATCACCGCAGTTGGAATTGTTGCAGTTGGCATGAGCATGGAAGCGCTATCCAAAACCTCGCCAGTTAGATTTAGCTTCCAGTACCAGAGATTTACGGCATCGCTTTTATTGGAACTCACTGGATCTGGAATTACATTATCGGGATTTAGAACTCCACCAATAGGTGGCAAAGTACCCACAATTGGATTTGCACCTGCTCCTACCAAGATGAAATTACCTTCAGAATCAACAGTCGCGGCGCTTACAAAAGATTCCACGCCGCCAACTAACTCAACGGTTGGACCATTAATAAATTGGGCAAAACCATTCTTCTCACGATTACCAAATACCAAAATTTGCGAACCTGAAGCGACCACACCAATAGCAGCGCTATCAACTGGCGCAACTTGAACCAATGGTTTTGCCACTACAGCAGCATCTGCGTTTACTAAATTGATTGGCAGAGATAAAGAAAGTAGCGCAAGCAGCGCGATTAATCGCTTCATTTAGCTCAATTCAATTGAGCGGTCACGTGCTGCTTTCATAGCTTTTGCAACGATTCGCTCCAAATCCTCTGATTTAAATGATTGCAACGCTGCAAATGTAGTTCCGTTTGGGCTGGTTACATTTTCACGTAATGTGGTTGCACTCTTACCTGAGGTTTCTAAAAGTTTCGCGGCACCTATCATTGTTTGAACCGTTAATTGGGTGGCAACTTCATCTGAAAGGCCTAACTCTTTAGCACCAGCAATCATCGCTTCCACAAATGCAAAGAAATAAGCTGGACCAGAGCCGCTGGTTGCAGTTACCGCATCTTGTAACTCTTCAGGAACTTCGGTAGCTACTCCGGCAGAATTCAATAGATCGATCACGAAACTCTTCTGGTTTTGGCTAACGTCTGTGCCAAATGAATATCCGGCTGCACCCGAACCTATCAAAGTTGGTGTGTTTGGCATGACCCGAACGACTGGATTCTTGCCACCTAAGCCATCTGAAATCGTTGCGATCTTCTTACCTGCTACAAAAGAAATTACCAAAGCGGTATTTGAGAGCTTGCCATTTATTTCAGCTAGCACTCCAGTGAGATCTTGTGGTTTTACTACCAGCAATACCGCATCGCTACCAGCCAAATCACTGCCGATTTTGATTGAGTATCTGCTCTGTAATTCGTTGGCTCGATCTGCTCGCTTCTCAAGAATCTGAATTTTTTCAGGTGAATGTCCGGCTTTAATCAATGCAGATATCAACGCTTCACCCATCACGCCAGCGCCAATTATCGATATTTGCTTAAAGCTCATGGCGATAGTTTACTTAAATCAGATTGATAATCAGCGATGATTAACGATGTGCATTACTAAGCAATTAAGCGTAGTCTTTCGCTCTATGTCTGAAGTCTCAGCAGGTTTTGCTCGCGATTGGGTTGAGTTCACTGACCCAGAAGATGATGAGCAGATTTACAAATGTGATCTGACTTGGCTAACCTCAAATTGGACCTGTGTTTATGGCGATGGTTGCAAAGGCGTTTTTAAGGATCAACCAAATAGTGGATGCTGCACTGAAGGCGCCATGTATTCAGATGATGAAGATGAGCTTCGAGTTATCAAAGCAGCGAAACGCCTTACTCCTGATATGTGGCAGTTTTATGATGAAGCACATAAAAAAGGAAAATTTGAGATCTCCGAAGTTGACGAAGATAAAGAGAGAAAAACCAGAACCGTAAATGGTTCTTGTATCTTCTTAAATCGAAAAGGTGAATTCGGAACCTTCGGATGCGTGTTACACCATTTAGCGCTTAAAGAAGGTTCGCACTTCTTGGATGTAAAACCAGATGTTTGCTGGCAGCTGCCAATCCGACGCTCCTTCGAAGTACGTGAAGTTGGCGAGCGCGAATATGCAGTAACTGTGATTGGTGAATACGAAAGACTTGCATGGGGCGATGGCGGAGAAGATTTCGATTGGTATTGCTCAAGTGACTCCGATGCGCACGTAGGCAAAGAACCGGTCTATTTATCTAACTCTGCGGAGCTCAAAGCGCTGATGGGCGAGAATAATTATGCGATCCTCAAAGAGATCTGCGATAAACGTATGGAGGGTATCGCCCTTGCTAAAGCGAAATCTCTGCCGCTCTTTGTAATTCAACACCCAGCAACTGTCGCCGCTTCACACTAAAGTTCGCTTCGTGGCAAAGCCAAAATCAGATCCCTTTAAATGCGCCGAATGTGGCTGGACTAGTACCAAATGGGTTGGTCGCTGCGGTGAATGCCAAGCTTGGGGTAGCGTTGAAGAGATTGGTGCGCCAAAGAAATTATCTTTAGTTGCCGGCCACGTTTCACAACCTGCGACGCCAATTTCAGAGGTAGATCTAGCAAGTGCAACTGCACGCCCCACCAAAATCGACGAATTAGATCGCGTTTTAGGTGGTGGCATCGTTCCTGGTGCAGCCATCTTGCTCGCCGGAGAACCAGGCGTCGGAAAATCTACCTTACTACTTAGCGTTGCTTCGCAAGTAGCCACTAACGGTGTACATACTCTTTATATCTCTGGCGAAGAGAGCGCATCGCAAGTTCGCTTACGCGCAGAGCGCATCAATGCACTTAATCAAAATCTCTGGCTTGCCTCCGAAACTGATTTAGGCGCAGTAATTGCGCATATTGATTCTGTAAAACCAGAACTTTTAATTATTGATTCAATTCAAACTATCGGATCAACTACCGTAGAAGGCGCACCTGGTGGCGTTACTCAAGTCCGCGAAGTTGCAGCAGCGCTAATTCGTATCTGCAAAGAACGTGATATTGCTCTGCTATTAGTTGGACACGTAACCAAAGATGGTTCAATTGCCGGTCCTCGCCTACTCGAACATATTGTGGATGTTGTTTTAAATTTCGAAGGCGAACGCCATTCAAGGCTGCGATTGATCAGAGCGATCAAGAATCGCTTTGGTGCATCCGATGAAGTTGGTTGTTTTGATATGAACGACTCCGGAATTCACGGGGTTGCAGATCCAACTGGTTTATTTACATCTCGTCACACCGAACCAGTACCTGGTACTTGCGTGACCGTGACGCTCGAAGGGCGCAGACCACTACTTGCTGAGATTCAAGCTTTAGTTAGCGCTGGTCGCGAAAATGATTACGGCAACGCCCGTCGCGTAACTAGCGGTATGGATTCATCTCGCACATCAATGACTCTGGCAGTGCTAGAACTCCGCGCAAATATTCGTTTATCTGGTCGCGATGTTTATGTGGCAACAGTCGGCGGGATGAAGATGTCCGAACCCGCTGCAGATCTCGCAGCGGCGCTTGCAATTGCCTCCGCAGCCAAAGGTTTAGCGCTACCTGCAGATTTAATTGCAGTTGGAGAAGTTGGATTGGCAGGCGAAATCCGCAAAGTTTCTGGTGTGCAACGTAGGCTCGAAGAGGCGCATCGTTTAGGTTTCAAACGTGCGTTAGTTCCCGCAGGTAGCGAAGTTAAATTACCTGGTATGGAGATCGTCGAAGTTTCCAGAATCGATCAAGCAATAACCAAAGTAAAGATTTAAATCGCTTCTGGAGCTAGTTCCTCTGGAGATTCTGGTGTTCCACCTTTGCGTTCACCCTTAAATGTAAACACGGCATCTGCGCCTTCGCCTTCAACGTCTACCAAGACAATCTCGCCTGGCTTCAATTCGTTGAAGAGAATTCGCTCTGATAGCGCATCTTCGATATCGCGTTGGATTTCGCGACGTAGCGGACGAGCGCCAAGCAATGGGTCGTAACCACGTTTTGCAAGTAAGACCTTTGCATTTGTGGTCAATTCGATGCCCATATCTTTTGCCTGTAAACGCTTATCAAGATTTGCAATCATCAAATCTACGATTTCGATGATCTGATCTTGATTTAGCTGGTGGAAGACGATGACATCGTCAATACGGTTTAGGAACTCTGGGCGGAAGTGATTCTTAAGCTCATCACTTACCTTCGCCTTCATACGTTCGTAGTTAGTTAGAACATCTTCAGAGTTAGCAAATCCAAGTCCCAAACTCTTTGAGATATCGCGAGTACCTAAGTTGGTAGTCATGATGATGATGGTGTTCTTGAAGTCGACGGTGCGACCTTGTGAATCAGTTAGGCGACCATCTTCTAGAACTTGAAGTAATGAGTTGAAGATATCTGGGTGTGCTTTTTCGATCTCATCAAAAAGCACTACTGAGAATGGGCGACGGCGTACTTTTTCCGTTAACTGTCCACCTTCGTCGTAACCGACATATCCTGGAGGTGCACCAAATAGTCGAGATGCAGTGTGGCGCTCTGAATATTCAGACATATCCAATTGAATCAACGCATCTTCATCGCCAAATAAGAATGATGCAAGAGTACGTGAAAGTTCGGTCTTACCAACGCCAGATGGACCTGCGAAGATAAATGATCCACCAGGACGACGTGGATCCTTCAACCCAGCGCGAGTACGGCGAATTGCTTGTGAAAGCGCTTTGATCGCCTGCTCTTGTCCGATGACGCGCTTATGTAATTCGTCTTCCATA
>CAZYJU010000029.1:0-1869 GCA_964647945.1 uncultured Actinomycetes bacterium
ACCTTTATGGTGCAACTATTTCCAGTTCGACTAAAGACCACATCTACTCTGCTACCAGTTGTAGCCAATCCATGCTCAAAAGCATTTGCAACCAATTCGGTGATTATCAATGAAAGTGGTGTAGCGATCTTTGGATCTAGCGCCCCGATAGTTCCGAGTCGCTTTACTTGAATCTGTTTGGTTCTACTTGGCGCTTTCAATGCTAGATCAGCTGCATGGCTAATCAACGAATCAACCACTGCATCAAAATCGACTAGATCCTTACCGCTTGCAGAGAGGGTCTCATGCACCAATGCAATTGAAGAGATTCTGCGGACTGCTTCATCTAACGCACCTTGAGCTTTTGGATCTTCTACTCGTCTTACCTGAAGTCTAAGTAGAGCTGAAACAGTCTGTAAGTTGTTCTTTACCCGATGATGAATCTCTTTAATGGTGGCATCTTTTAATAGCAATTCGCGCTCTCTTCGGCGCATTTCAGTGACATTTTGCAATAAGACAACCGCACCTACGTGTACACCACTTTTAAGTAAAGGAAGAATCGTTAATTCAACGACATTGCCAGAGCTCTCTAAAACAAGTTGGTTCAAAGTTTTCTGACTTAGGATTTCATCAATCTCCACTTGAAGCTGACCTGATATTTGATGGGCTACTTTGTTGATAGCTAGCCCCTCTAATTCACCCTCCCAGCCCAAGCGACTAAATGCTGATCTTCCATTGGGGCTTGCATACGAAATTTCGCCATTCTTATTTAATTTAATGAAACCATCGCCAACTCTCGGAGATGGATTTAGCGAGGAGATTGAATTCTCAAATGGGAAAGTTCCTTCACAAGCCATATCTATCAATTGCTTGGCGCACTCTTGATAGGTGCTCTCAAGACGACCAACACTTCTTGTCGCATCAGGATTACGATGTCGAGTTAAGGTGGCGATCTCTATATTGTGTAACATGATTGGAAATCGCTCGACGCTGGCTTCGCTTGGAACTTCCGATACTTCTAATCCCAAGAAATCCTCTGGAAAAACTGTGGCCGCTGTGGCAGCGCGAACATGCGCAATTGCAATATATCCACCCGAATCCAATTTCACCCACAAAGCCAAATCCGCAAAACTTAAATCCGCAATAATCTGCCAATCAAGAGCTAATCGTTTTAAAAAATCCAGATCTGTTTGAGTTATCTGACTGCTTCTAGTTACCAAATCTTCAATTTGTTTCATTGAAGCCATCCTTCGATTTGATACTGAATCTCCTCTGGCGCAAACCAAGATAAAGTCTCGCCATCACTTGAATAAAGAATCGAAGCGACTTGTTCGAATTTAAGTGTAAAAGATTCGCTCTCTAATTGAGCATCATCAAGATCCGCAGCGATGACCAAGCCAAATCTCCCACCGTTTAATTCCAAGGCATCCTCTGCCGCTAATAGGCTTATGAGGTGCTCCTGCTCTTCGGGGTCCACGCTATTATCAAAATTAAATTGCCCTGGAGTTAAATATTCATCGACCTGTATTGGCGCAGCGAGTAGCGAATTAACCTGTTGGGGGGTGGCTGCTATATAAACTCGCACTATCCAAGAGTAGCGATGGCCTTTCGGGCAGGCGAATTGGGAAATAATTCAAGTAGCGCGCTCTTTCGTTCAGTGGCGCTCTCAAAAGATTTTGGTTCAAAAGGAACTTTGGTAATTTCCATATCTGGATTCAGATTCTCTATCTGCTTGACCAAATTGATTTGAGCTTTACTTTTTTCGAAAAAGTTGCAGATTAATGAGAAAGAATCAAGTGTTAGCGCTCTTAGCCTCTCCATGGTATTTAAATCTAATCTACTAACGACATAAATTGAATCACTCTGCTTAAGTAATGAATGGTTCCAATT
>CAZYJU010000029.1:1969-8149 GCA_964647945.1 uncultured Actinomycetes bacterium
GCTCTAAATACCAACTCTCCATTTACTTGAGCAATTGCTTTGATTACTAAAGATTCCAGATCAGAGTCCCAAATCAAAGTCGCAAACTTAGCCATGGTTAGCGACCACCACCATTCGCCCTCTGCGGGTCGCATCGAGGACTCTCTCAACAAAGTCATCGGGTATAGCCACAGTCACGATTGAAGAACCGCCTAAATTCTCCCCTTTTCGATTTAAATCAACTACATAAACACTTTCAATAACTAGTTGACTTGGAAAATCGTTGCCATCACCGTTGTCATTTATCACCTGGTACAAATTAACTAGATCACCAATTCTGATTACTGACGGTAAATCAGGTGCTGAGACTGCAAATGAGAGCAGTTTTACCGAGCTCTCTCCAGTGCCTTCAGCTAAAGCGCTCTCATGTAAATATTCCCCTGCTGCTACAAATTTTGCAATTGAGTAGCCAATGGGGCTTTGGGTTGCAAAGATATAGCCGTTACTCTCTCGTGCAAATGCGCCTTTCTTGGCCACAAAATCCTGGCTATCGACTATATGACCCGGAGTTAAATCTCTAATAGCCACCCAATAGCTAGATCGTTGATTTGAAATCACTGCGAGCCCAAATGCAATCGCAAAAGATGAAATGATTACCAGAATCGCTACTAAGTTCTTAAAATCAATATTTTTTCTCATGTATGACATGTGGAAAGGCTAAGAAAAGTAGGTTAAAGATAATCTCCACATGAACAGTAGTACTTAAGTGCTAGTGAAGTTCACGCTTTATTCTGAAGATAATTCAGGATTTTTGTCGCACCTTTGGGATATGGAAATCAAAGATCAATTTATTCAAAATCCCTATCTATATAAAAGTTCGTCTCTCTTTAAGGAGGATTACCTTCCCGGTTTTGAGCCGGTACTAATGTCTGCGGCGGAATTACCGGATATCACCAGCTTTGCATCGATGTTTGCAAAAGGAGTACTTGAAATTTGGGCTGGCAAACGACCAGCTGCCCAACTTTCGAAATGGTGCCTTGCAAGTGTTTACCAAGAGCTACAAGGCTCAACAGGATTTCAAAGAGAAGTTGGTAAGTTTCGAAAGATTCATGTGAGTCAGCCGTTAGATGGACTATGTGAAATCGCGGTAACCGTTAGATTTAATGAACGGTTACGAACAATGACGATGAGATTTGAAGGTGTAGATCACAAGTGGCTCTGCACCAATTTAGAGCTAGTTTAAATAGATTCCCAATTTAATTTGATTTGATTTAATTTAAGCAGCACCGTGGCAACGTTTGTATTTCTTACCTGACCCACATGGACATGGTGAGTTTCTCGAAACATCACCACTTCTTACCACGCCAGTCTCATCAGCGGATGAATAAGCCAACTGTTGCGGTCTAGCTGCCTCTAGTCCAGCTCCTTGAATCTGTTCGGTTTCAACTTTAACCTCAACATTGAAGATGAATCCAGCGATCTCTTCTTTAATGCCTTCCATCATTGCTGCGAAGAGGTCAAAGCCTTCGCGTTGATATTCAACTAGCGGATCACGTTGCGCCATAGCGCGTAGTCCAATGCCCTCTTGTAGATAATCCATCTCGTAGAGATGTTCGCGCCACTTACGATCTAAAACAGAGAGCAGAACTCTGCGCTCTAGTTCGCGCATCACCTGAGGGGTTAACTCTGCTTCACGCTTGTCATATGCAGCCATTGCATCATCAGTAATTCGCGCAGCCAAGAACTCAGGGTCTAGACCTGGACGACCACCTACTTCATTCTCTAGATCGCTTACAGTGAATGAGATTGGGTAGATAGCGCCAAGCGCTGCCCACAAAGTATCCAGATCCCAATCCTCTGCATAACCCTCAGCAGTCGCACCATTTACATAGGCAGAGATGGTCTCGGCAAGGAATCTACGAACTTGTTCGGAGATATCTTTTCCTTCAAGTACCGAACGGCGTTCTGCGTAAATGACTTCGCGTTGGCGATTCATGACATCGTCATACTTCAAAACATTCTTACGAATCTCAAAGTTCTGTGCTTCAACTTGAGTTTGCGCTGACTTAATCGAATTAGAGACCATCTTTGATTCGATTGGTTGATCCTCTGGAATGCCAGCCGCAGTTAAGAAACGTTCAACCATTCCGGAGTTGAATCGACGCATCAAATCATCTTGCAAAGATAAATAGAAACGTGATTCTCCGGGATCGCCTTGGCGACCAGAACGACCACGTAACTGGTTATCAATACGGCGAGATTCGTGGCGCTCTGTGCCCAATACATAGAGGCCGCCAAGTGAGACTACCTCTTCATGTCCTTTGGCGACCGCCTCTTTCTGTTTTGCAATTTCCGCTGGCCATGCCGCTTCATATTCCACTGGATTATCAACTGGAGAGATTCCACGTTTTTGAATTTCAAAATCCGCCATGAATTCTGGGTTGCCGCCCAACATAATGTCTGTTCCGCGACCTGCCATATTTGTGGCAACAGTAACTGCACCCTTTACACCTGCGCGCGCGATGATCGCAGCTTCACGTTGATGTTGTTTAGCATTTAGAACTTCATGCGGAATTCCGTGCTTTTTCAAAGTGGCAGAAAGTTCTTCTGACTTCTCAACGCTTACTGTGCCAACTAGAACCGGTTGACCTTTTCGATAACGCTCGACTATGTCTTTGGCAACTGCCTCAAATTTTCCAACTTCAGACTTATAGACCAAGTCTGCTTGGTCCAATCTCTGCATCGGTTTATTTGTTGGAATTGGCACAACGCCCAACTTGTAGATCTGAAGAAATTCTGATGCTTCAGTCATAGCGGTACCGGTCATACCTGAAAGTTTCTTATATAAACGGAAGTAATTTTGAAGCGTGATCGTGGCGAGAGTTTGATTCTCGATTTGAATTTCGATTCGCTCTTTTGCTTCAAGCGCTTGGTGCATACCCTCGGAGTAGCGACGACCAGCCAAGATGCGGCCAGTGTGCTCGTCTACGATTAAAAGCTCGCCATTCATGACTACATAATCTTTATCGCGCTTGAAAAGCTCCTTTGCGCGAATTGCATTATTTAAGTAGCTAATCAAAGGGGTGTTAGCAGATTCGTAGAGATTGCCAATCTGCAGTAACTCTTCAACTTTGGTGATACCAGCTTCAAGAATGCCTGAGGTCTTCTTCTTCTCATCTACTTCATAATGAACATTACGTTCTAATTTGGTTACGATGTTGGCGAACTCTACGTACCACTTGGTTGGTTTATCGGCTGGTCCGGAGATGATTAAAGGTGTACGAGCTTCGTCAATCAGAATCGAGTCAGTCTCATCGACAATCGCAAAGTTATGGCCGCGCTGTACACACTCTTCTAAACTCCAAGCCATGTTGTCACGTAGGTAATCAAAGCCAAATTCATTATTTGTTCCGTAGGTGATATCTGCGTGATAAGCCTCGCGACGTTCTGCAGGTGTCATTGAGGCGAGAATTACGCCAACTTTCAAACCTAAGAATCTATGTACGCGACCCATCCATTCGGAGTCACGTTCTGCCAAATAATCATTAACAGTAACAACGTGAACGCCGTTGCCGGTTAATGCATTTAGATACGCAGGAAGGGTTGAAACTAAGGTCTTACCTTCACCAGTCTTCATTTCTGCGATATTGCCACGATGTAGCGCTGCGCCACCCATAAGCTGAACGTCGTAATGACGCTGACCGAGTGTACGTCGCGCTGCTTCGCGTACTACTGCAAAGGCTTCAGGTAGTAAGTCATCTAAATCTTCGCCATTTTCATAACGGCTCTTGAACTCAGGAGTCTTAGCTTGTAATTCTGCATCAGTTAGCGCAGAGATAGCAGATTCAAATGAATTAACCTCTTCGGCGATCTTGGCGAGCTCTTTAAGAATTCGACCTTCACCAGCGCGAAGAATGCGATCTAGAATCGACATCTGCTCCCTCTCTAAAGCTAATTCAGCCCCCTATGTTAAGGGTCTGCGCCATGCATGCGGTAATCGCCTGATTGACTGCAATTCCCCGCGCATTTAAGGCCCTTTTTGCCTCTAATAACGTAGCTCCGGTTGTGACCAAATCATCAACTAAAAAAATTACACCTTTTGATTTTTCACCTTCTGAATTTCTACCTATTGAATTAGGGCCTATAAACTCAAAAGCTTCAGTGATATTTCTAGTTCGATCTTGAGCACTTAACCTACTTTGATCTAACAATTTGCGATTGATCTGCATTCCCGAAATCATGGGTATACCTGAGCGAATCGACACTTCTTTGGTGATTGTTTCGATAAAGTCACGTCCACGTTTTCTGATGGCCTTCTTAGAACTTGGAATAGGAATTAGATATGCCTCTCGCATCAAATGATTAGGTAATCTACGAATCAAATCTAGAAGTGCTGAGATTAACAATTCATCGGCTCTCTTTATCGACGATTCTTTAGAGCTTAAGAGAATTGCTCTGGCAATCGGTGAATATTTGATAGATGAATATACGGTCAACCCTGAGATGTTCTGGGTATAAAAGTGTGAATTCCAGATGCGACGGCACTTCGAGCAAATATCGATTCCCAATTGCTTGCATCCAAAACAACGAACGGGAAAGAGTAAATCTTTTAGAGGTTCGAACACTTGCCAATTTTGAAGGTGAAATAATTTAAAATTTAAGCGGAATGATCCTCTGTGGAATCTCGCCACCTGCTTGCTTTGGCAGGGTCAAAACAAAGTGCGCACCTTTGCCAGGTTGGCCATAAACTTCTAACTCACCGTTATGTAATCGCGCATCCTCGAGTGAGAGTGAGAGGCCAAGACCAGTTCCACCACGTACTCGAGATCTAGATGGGTCTGCGCGCCAGAAGCGATCAAAGACTCTTAACGCAATCTCACGATCTAACCCCACCCCAAAATCTCGAACACCGATTGCTACTGCATGTTCGTCTTGTTTGATCTTCACTTGAATTGGCTTGCCTTCAGCATGATCAATGGCATTGATTAATAGATTACGCAGGATTCGCTCAATTCTGCGGATATCGCCCTTTATATAGATGGAATCTGCTGGTCGATCCAATTCGAAGTGAATACCGTTCTCGCTTGCGACCAATCTCAAATCGTCCACTGATTTGCTTACCAAATTGCATAGATCAAACTCCACCGGCTCTATCAAAGCAACTTGGGCATCAAACCTACTGATCTCCAGTAGATCTTCAAGTAATCTCTCAAATCTATCTAATTGCACCATCATTAACTCAACGCTTCGTTGTAAAGATGGATCAAAATCTTTTCTAGCTGCATGAATTACACCCGCAGCCATTCGTAGCGTTGTAAGTGGAGTTCTCAATTCATGGGTAACGTCACCAACAAATCGCTGTTGGACATTGGATAAGTTCTCCAGGCGATTGATCTGCGTCTGCAGAGAATTGGCCATCTCATTGAAGGCATTTCCCAACCTAGCCAATTCATCGTCGCCATGGACATCCATTCGGATATTTAAATTACCAGAAGCCAGAGATTCCGCAGTCTTAGCTGCATCTCTAACCGGACGAACCACTTGGCGCACCACCAAAATTGTTACCAACGCAATTAATAGCAAGAGGGCAACGCCGGTTCCAATCAATGAATTAGAGACGATTTTTAAAGTTTTACTCTGATTCTCCAAATTAAATAGTAGGTACATCTCGTAAATACCTGCACCCGGAACATCAATTTTGTTACCGACTACCAAGACTTCCGAAGAGAGCCCAAAGGTGTTAGTTAGCTTCTCGTACCGACTTTGTAGGTCATTACTCTTCTGAACTGTTTCACGAAAATCATCCGGCACCATTCCAGATGTAAGGAATGATGAGATTGTGGTGTAGTTATTCTTCATAACAGAAGTTCCGGGAGCTGGAATAAAAATCAAATACGGCGCCGTGTTGGTATTAGTTCCAAAAACACTTCCATTTACAGAGAGATCATCTATAGCTTTCTGGATTGCTTTGGGATTCTCCCCTGCCAATAGAAATTGATACTGCAATGCATAAACTGTTGCGCGAGTATCAGAGATCGATGAATCAAATTTGACGCCCTTGATACCGTTTGAAAGCTGGGTAAATAGCGCTGAGCCAACAATCCAAATACCTGCAAGAGAGAGAATTGAAGTAAGAATTACCACTCGCGCTGCAAGTGAATGTCTTAACCAGCGAGTGATTCTCATTCAGGACTCAATTAG
>CAZYJU010000029.1:8249-10098 GCA_964647945.1 uncultured Actinomycetes bacterium
ACTCAATTAGTATTTGAGGAGCCTGCTCGATATCCCACACCACGCACTGTTAAGACAATCTCAGGGTTATCGGGGTCTACTTCAACTTTAGAACGCAATCTCTGCACATGCACGTTTACCAAGCGAGTATCGGTGGAGTGGTGATAGCCCCAAACTTCACTTAATAGCGCTTCGCGCGTGAAAACTCGACCAGGCTCTTTTGCAAGCGCAGCCAATAATTCAAACTCTAAACGTGTAAGCAAAATCTTCTTTGCTCCACGAGTTACTTCATGGGCCACCATGTCGATCTTCAAATCTCCGATTGAAATTTGCCCCGCAGATGGCAAGGTCGAGCGACGCAATCTAGTGCGCACTCGAGCAACTAGTTCGGATGGGTGTCTAAAGGGTTTGACTATGTAATCGTCAGCGCCTGCTTCCAGCCCTGCAACTACATCTTGGGTATCGCCACGCGCAGTTAGCATCACGATTGGAACCATAGATTCTGCTCGGATTTGCTTACAAACTTCAACGCCATCAATACCTGGCAACATCACATCAAGCAGAACTAAATCTGGCTTAGTCTCTCGAAATGCTGCTAGTGCCTCATCGCCTCGACCAACCATCTCAACATTGATGCCGGCACCGGTTAAAACGATGCCGAGCATCTCTGCGAGATCTTGGTCGTCATCGACGACCAGCACCAAAGTCATTAGCTACCGTGTTCCCAAGAATTCAGATAGAGCTCTTGAGCTGGTGTTAATACATCGATTGCGCCGCCCATGCTTGCAAGCTTCAAACGCGCAACTTCCTTATCGATTTCAGTTGGCACATTGTGAACGCCAGGCTTTAGATTCTTGGCTTCCTTAACTAAATATTCTGCAGTCAAAGCTTGATCTGAGAATGAAAGATCCATAACAGATGCAGGATGTCCTTCAGCAGCACCTAGATTTACCAAGCGTCCTTCAGCAAGCAACAAGATGCGATTGCCATTCTTCAATACATATTCATCTGTTTGATGGCGCATCTTGGCATTCTTCTTGGCTGCATTCTGCTCTAGCCAAGCCACATCGATCTCAATGTCAAAGTGTCCTGAGTTAGCAAGGATTGCGCCATCTTTCATTACCTGGAAATGCTCTTCACGAAGCACATCACGATTACCGGTTACGGTAATGAAGACATCACCAATCTTTGCCGCTTCAGTCATCGGCATTACGCGGAAGCCCTGCATCATCGCATCGAGCGCTTTTGTTGGATCGATCTCGGTGACAATTACGTCCGCACCTAATCCACGTGCACGCTCTGCAACGCCCTTGCCGCAATATCCAAAGCCAGCGACAACCATTATGCGTCCGGCTAATAGGAAATTGGTAGCGCGGAAAACCGCATCCAAAGTTGATTGGCCGGTTCCGTAGCGATTATCAAACATATGCTTGGTATCAGTGTCGTTAACTGCAATCATCGGAAATTGCAGTGCGCCATCTTTTGCCATTTGGTTTAGGCGAATTACGCCAGTAGTTGTCTCTTCGCATCCACCTGCAATGTTCGGAATCAATTCCTTGCGAGTTGTGTGCAAAGTATTGACCAAGTCGCAACCATCATCGAAAACTTGATGTGGCTGAATATCTAGCGCTGCGTTGATATGCGCGTAATATCCATCGCGATCAACTGCATTGCGTGCAAATACGCTGATTCCGTATTCGTATACCAAAGCTGCAGCGGTGTCATCTTGGGTAGATAGCGGGTTGGAAGCGCAAAGTGCAATCTCTGCACCGCCTGCTTTCAATACGCGCATCAAGTTTGCGGTCTCAGTTGTGACGTGCATGCAAGCTGCAATTCGTACACCTGCAAATGGCTTGGTCTTTTCAAAGCG
>CAZYJU010000030.1:0-9924 GCA_964647945.1 uncultured Actinomycetes bacterium
GTATCTGCACCAGTTGCGGCGGCAGTTTCACAACCAAGCGATGCTTATGTAACTCCTATCGTTAGGAAGTTGGCCTCAGAACTTGGCGTCAACTTAGCAACCGTTAAGGGCACCGGTGTTGGTGGCAGAATTCGAAAAGAGGATGTGACTGCAGCTGCAAAGCCAGTAAACGCTCCAGCTGTTGCATCAGCGCCATCTTCTGCGCCGCAAACTGCGTCATCACAAAGTTCAAATGTTCCGGTTTCGGTATCACCACTTCGCGGTACTACTGTTCCGATGTCACGTTTACGTAAAGTAATCGCAGCCAGAATGGTTGAATCACTTCAAGTTTCAGCACAACTAACCACTGTGGTCGAAGTTGATGTAACAAAGATTGCTCGTCTTCGCGATAAGGCAAAGGCTAATTTTGAGGCGCGCGAAGGGGTAAAGCTCTCATTCTTACCATTTTTTGCAGTTGCAGTCTGCGAAGCTTTAAAGCAGCACCCAGTTGTTAACTCATCTATCGATGGTGAAAACATTGTTTATCACGGCGCTGAGCATTTAGGCGTTGCCGTAGATACCGAACGTGGCCTATTGGTTCCGGTAATTCATAATGCGGGCGATTTAAATATGGGTGGCATTGCACGAAAGATTGCAGATTTAGCTACACGTACCCGTGAGAATAAAGTAACGCCTGATGAACTTGGTGGTGGCACTTTCACTTTGACCAACACTGGATCGCGTGGTGCGCTATTTGATACTCCGATCATTAATCAACCACAGGTTGCAATCCTTGGACTCGGTTCAGTTGTAAAGCGACCAATGGTGGTTAAAGGCGCAGATGGTGGCGAGACAATTGCAATTCGTTCCATGGTTTACCTAGCGCTCTCCTACGATCACCGAATCGTTGATGGTGCAGATGCAGCGCGCTTCTTAGTAACGCTAAAAGAACGTCTCGAATCTGGAAACTTCGAAGCAGAGTTAGGTCTCTAAGCCTTGGCGCTGCAACGTATCGCTATCACTGGCGCTTCTGGTTTGATCGGAAGCGCACTAGTTGGCAAATTAAAGAGCGAAGGACATACCGTCCAACGATTAGTGCGACGTCCAACAGTTAGTTCTGAAGAGATCTTCTGGAGTCCAAAAGAGGGCAAAGTCGATTTAGAGGCGCTTAATGGCGTCGATGCAGTTATCCATTTAGCTGGAGCTGGCGTTGGCGATAAACGATGGACCAAGAAATATAAATCAGAAATCCTAAATTCCAGATTACTTGGCACCACCACGATTGCAAATGCGGTCGCAGAAGTTAAACCAAAGGTATTTATCTCTTCATCAGCAATCGGCTGGTACGGCGAAACTGGTAATCGCGCTGTTACTGAAAGCGATCGCGGTGGAGATGACTTCCTTGCAGTTGTTTGTCGCGAGTGGGAAGCTGCTGCAGATTTAGCTGGAGATGTTCGTACCGCGAAAATTCGTACCGGATTGGTCCTAGATCCAACTGGCGGTGCGCTTGGCCGAATGTTGCCATTATTCAAATTAGGTCTTGGCGGAAAACTAGGTAGCGGTAAGCAATGGTGGTCTTGGATTACTTTGCATGACGAACTGCGTGCGATTCAATTTATCCTAGAGAATGAAAAGGTCTCTGGCGCAATCAATTTAACTTCACCAAATCCAGTTACGAATCAAGAATTTACATCTGCACTTGCCAGAGCGCTTCGACGACCAGCTCTACTTCCGGCACCAGCTTTTGCATTGAAGTTAGCACTTGGCGGATTCTCTGTAGAAATTTTGGGATCTAAGAAGGTACTTCCTAACGCGCTACAAGAGGCTGGCTTTAACTTTGATTATCCGCATCTTGGCCCCGCGTTAGATGCGCTGGCTAATTAAAGTCTCTGCCGCTCTCCTACCTGATTTAAGCGCTCCATTTTGCGATGGAGACTCGCGCCAATCTCCAGCTAAAAATATATTCTTAGCAATTCTTACGGTGTTTGGTAAACGATTTCCGACTCTCGCAAGTGGTAGCGCCGCTGGGATTTCATACTTCGCAAGCAATTGCCAATTTTGAGTCGAGGTGGACCACATCGCTGAGAGATGCCTTCTTACTTCAGATTCCGAGGCGCGTTGAATAGTGGTCGTAGATACAAGTGATCTTCCAATCGGTGCATAGTTCTGGACCATATTGCTGATCACAATTGAATTAACAACTGGCCCAGCTTGTAGACCGTCAAGCAATAGATATGGATTATCTGATGGCGATACATCTGGAACGTGATACCAAGTAACACAACCAACTTGCGGGGTAACCGTTGCTAAATCTAATAACTGTGCGGCGGTACTAGCATCGGTCGCCACGATTAACTCATCAAATTTAATTTTTCCATTGGTTGTTTTTAGATGATCATCCTTGATTGATTCGACACGTGTATCAAAGCGAATGTCAGAGAGGTTGCTCGCCAATTTCGAAGCTAATACGCCAACACCATTTGCAGGTAATCCTGGTTTGCCAGTTACAAAAGATTGAATTAGCTCCTTGCCAACTGACGCTTCTATCTCGGAAGGATCGGCTAGAAAGACTCCAGTTAAGAATGGCCGGAGCACTCGATCGTAAGTTTTACCAAGCGGTTGTAATTGGCTTGCGACCGATACCCCAGATTTTGGACTCTTGGTTAAATAACCAATTAAACCTAGCTTCTCTTTTATGGATCCGGTGCGTGCATTTAGCGCGCTAGTTAGATGATGACGTGGATCTCCAAGGAAGCTCTGCTCTCCTTCGATATTGATTGCAACCGCTCTTGGGGCCTCAATAAATTCGATCGCTTCAATCACTCCCAGGCGTTTTAGCTCAGGATAATTTGCATTAATAAGTTGAAAGCCGCGATCGAGAATAAATCCATCAACGACATCGGATGAGACTCGTCCACCGGCACGATCTGTTGCCTCTACAACGATCACCTCACGGCCAGCCGTCTGCAAAGTAAGCGCTGCATTTAGACCGGCAAGGCCAGCACCAATAACTACGGCAACCATTTAGCGATTCCCAACTGGTTTCATAGTTCTCACTTTAATTCTCGCTCCCGCTAAAGGGAAATCAATGAAAGTTGCGCGCTTGATCAATGACTTCAGCAACTTGCAGCGCCAAAGCTTTTGAAACAGGTAAATCTGCTCCACCATTTAAATACTCAAACATCTCTCGATAGAAAGCGCCGTAATCACCTGGTATCGCCTCAATCTTTGAAACCTCGTTACCTCTATGAAGTTCTACCAGAGATCGCTTATCTCCAGATTCGTAATTGCCGGCTCGAAGTAGCGCCTCTTGTGGATCTAAATCGTTGATCAAGATTGCACCTTTATCACCTAGCAATCTAGCTCGTGGCCCGGGTGCGCCTGCAATCGCACTTGCTGCAAGTGATGATGTGACTCCGTTTTCATGTTCTAAAACAATCAAGACATCGTCATCTGATGCGCCTCTTATAGATTTCAAATTTGCGTATACCAATTTCGCAGAACCAAAACAATCCAGCGCTGTGGAAATTAAATGGCTCTGTAAATCCAGTAAAAGTCCTCCACCTTGTGCCGAACTACTCTGTTCGCGCCAAGATTGACCAGATAGTTCCGGTCTAAATCTTTCGAATCGACCATCAAATCGATGGGCTCTTCCGATTACAGATTCCTGTTTCAATAAACTCTTAATAGTCAAAGTATCACTATCCCAAAGTCGATTGAAATAAACCGTAATTGGGACACTTTTACTCTCTGCATAATTAAAGAGTTCTCGAGTACCAGCCAAGGTGGTTGCCATTGGTTTATCAACTACCACTGCGACTTTTGCATCAATCGCAGCCTTAGCATTTGCTTCGTGCGCAGTATTTACCGATGCCACCACTGCTAGATCTAATTGATGCGACAACAACTCGGCCGCGTTAGAACAGATTTTTGCCTCAGGGAAATCTTGTAACGCATGTGCGCTACGTTCTGGATTAGTGGTCTGAATTGCAACTACTTCGAAACCAGCAGCCTTTAGAAATGGTGCGTGGAAGTAGCGCCCCGCAAGGCCATAACCAAAGATGCCTACGCGCATTAGTCTGCCATTTTGGCTGGCCACCAGATGCGATTACCTAGATAGTGAACAATCGCTGGGACCAAAAGTGAGCGCACAACTAAAGTATCGAGCAACACACCGAAGGCAACTGCAAATGCAATTTGGGCAAGTGCAACCAACGGCAAGACTCCAAGCACTGTAAAGGTTGCAGCAAGCACCACACCTGCTGAGGTGATCACGCCACCAGTAACGGTTACGCCTTTAATAGTTCCGGCTCTAGTGCCGATCTTTAAAGCCTCTTCCCTAACACGAGTCATCAGGAAGATGTTGTAATCGATGCCTAGTGCAACCAGGAACACGAAGGTAAACAATGGGAATGAAGTGTCGGCTCCGGGGAAATTAAATACGTGATTGAAAACTAGCGCCGAAGCACCAAGCGTTGCAATAAAGGAGAGCACTACCGTGAAGAGCAGCAATACCGCAGCCAGAATGCTTCGTAATAGCAAGGCCAAGATGATTGCAATGATTATCAAAACGATTGGGATGATCAGATTGCGATCATGGCGTGCCGCAACATCTACATCGTAGAAAGTTGCGCTAATTCCGCCAACTAACGCCTCTGAATCAACTGCTTTAACTGCTTCACGGATTAGTGGAACCAGCTCTCGAGCTTCTCCAGAATCAGCAGGTACCGATAACGTGGCATCAATAACTACTTTGCCATCGACAATCTTTGGAACTGCCGGATTATCAGGCGCGCTAACAAGAGTTGCCTCTGCAACATCCTTTACATTCTTTACCGCTACGAGTGCCGAATCTGCTTTATCAACAGAGACCAGTATCTGAGTAGGCTGGCTTTGGCCACCAGGGAAATGTTCAAGGAGTAACTCTTGGCCAACTAAAGATTTAGGTTTATTTGTAAAACCTTCTAGAGTTGAAATTCCATCTGCCTTCAAAGTAGTTGCAAAGCCCGCCATAATTACCAATAGAGCGCCGGTTGCGATCATGTACTGCTTTGGTTTTGCAGCGGTAGATGCGGCAACTTTCGCCCAGATGCCAGTTAACTTCTCATCGTGATCATCGTGGCGCGGAATTCTCGGCCAGAAGATCCATCGGCCAAAAATCACAAGAATTGCTGGCAAGAGCGTCAGCATCGTAAACATCGCCGAGACGATTCCGATTGCTCCAACGGGCCCGAGTGAACGGTTGTTATTTAACTGACTTAAAATCAAAACCAATAAACCGATAGTTACGGTTGAACCTGAGGCAATAATTGGTTCAACTACACCACGAAGCGCGGTACGCATTGCATCATATTTGGAGTCATAACGATGAAGCTCTTCACGATATCTTGCAATCAACAACAATGCGTAATCAGTTGCGGCACCAATTACCAACACTGAGAGGATTCCTTGGGATTGCCCATCTAAGGTAAGAATCTCGTTCTTTGCCAAAACATAAATCACCGCCCCAGCCAACGCTTCAGCAAAGACTGCGCAAAGTAGCGGGAAGAACCAGAGAATTGGAGATCTATAAACCACAATCAAAATCAGAGCCACGATAGCTAAGGTCCAAAGAAGCAGGGTGGAATCAATTCCACCAAACGCTTTAAATAGATCTGCAAAGATCGCGGCAAAGCCAGTCACATGTGATTCCAGGGCACCAGACTTGGCAAACTCATCGCTGTAATTTCGAATCGAATCAATTACTAGTGGCAGCGCTGGTTCTTTACCAATTTGATCAGCAATCTTTGCTGAATCAAAAGCGATCGAGCCTAGGATCGCTTTCCCGTCCTGAGATGGAAATGCAACCAGCGGAGTGCCAGGAACTAAGAATTCACCGATTAACTTTCCTTGACCTTCTTCAACTGGTTTGCTTGGAATGGTCTGTAAAAATTCATTAGCTGCAGCGACTTTAGTTGCATCAACTTCTCCGATGTAGAGAACCAAAGCTGGAATTGCTCTATCAGTATTTGGATTGAACTGCTCATATGCCTCATTGAATTTTGAAGATTCGGCGTTCTTTGGAAGGAAGTCTGAGTTATCGTTCTTTTGAACGGATGAGAGTTTTCCAAATACTGGACCGGCAGCGCCGGCAATTCCCATCCAAGCAATCACAATGATGATGGCAATCCAGAGTGGTTTACGGCCTTTGATACGCATTATTCTCTCCAAAAATTAATTCAATAGCATGTTCTAATTTATGCTCTACGGTGATGGGTAATTCTATCTACTTAAGCGTGAAGTTACGGGATTTCTATCATTCTAAGTTAGCAAATAGGCTTATACCTATGGCCGACATTGCGCTTTCCCACCTTGGGTTAATTGATTATGAAGAATGTTGGCAGTTACAGCGAAAAATTCATGATGAAGTGGTTGCAGGAACCACAACAAACTCTTTGTTACTAGTTGAACACTCTTCTGTTTTCACTGCTGGTCGTAGGACTGATCCATTGGAACGCCCTCAAGATGGCACGCCCGTTATTGATGTTGATCGCGGTGGTCGTATTACCTGGCATGGCCCAGGACAGATTGTGGGATATCCAATAGTTCGTTTAGCAAAACCCAATGAAGTAGTTGGATTTGTTCGAGTTCTTGAAGATGCGATTATTAAAACTCTAAAGCATTTTGGAATTACCGGAATTTCTATTGCTGGGAAAACCGGAGTTTGGATAAAAGATTCCAATGAACGAAAAATTGCTGCAATAGGTGTCCGGGTTGCTAAAGGTGTGACCATGCATGGTTTCGCGCTAAATGTAAATCCTGATCTAAGTAATTTCGGTCGCATCATTCCGTGCGGGATGCCAGAGGCTGAGACTACGAGCATGGCCAAAGAGTTAAGCACCGAGGCAGAGCCTTCGGAAATCTCCATCGAAACTGTTCTGCCAATCCTTGAAAAAGAGATGGTCGAAGCTCTTCGAAAGATAAGTAAACTACAACCATGACTTTGGCACCGGAAGGGCGAAAGCTACTTCGCATCGAAGCTCGCAATGCCGAGACTCCGATCGAACGCAAACCAGAATGGATTAAAACTCGCGCCAAGATGGGCCCTGAGTACACCCAACTTAGATCACTTGTTGTAAGCGAAGGTTTACACACAGTCTGCCAAGAGGCAGCATGTCCAAATATTTTTGAATGTTGGGAAGATCGTGAAGCTACCTTCTTGATTGGTGGCGATCGCTGCACTCGTCGATGCGATTTCTGCAATATCGATACCGGTAAACCGCTTCCGCTAGATCGCGATGAACCACGACGTGTTGCCGAATCAGTTAAGACGATGCAGCTTCGTTATGCAACCATCACCGGCGTAACTCGAGATGACCTTGAAGATGAAGGCGCATGGCTATATGCAGAGACAATTCGAAAAGTCCATGAACTAAACCCTGGCACGGGTGTCGAGATGCTCGCGCCTGATTTCAGCGGCAAAGCCGAGCTACTAAATCAAGTATTTGCAGCTAAGCCTGAAGTATTTGCCCATAACTTAGAAACCGTTCCACGAATCTTCAAACGAATTCGCCCCGCATTCTCTTATGAGCTATCACTGAATGTGATCACTCAAGCTAAAGAATTTGGCTTAATCACTAAATCCAATTTGATTCTTGGTATGGGCGAAGAAAGATCAGAAGTTTCACAAGCGCTAATAGATCTCCATGATGCAGGTTGCGACATCATCACCATCACGCAATACCTACGTCCAACTGCAAAGCACCACCCGATCTCACGTTGGGTTAAGCCAAATGAATTCGTGGAATTGGCAGATGAGGCGAAATCAATTGGTTTCAAAGGAGTAATGAGCGGTCCGTTAGTGCGCTCCAGCTATCGCGCTGGTCGCCTCTACCGTGAAGCTTCCGAGGGCAGATAATGGCGGAGTTGGTCTATCCCCCAGTTATTGGATTATTTAGAGCGCTTTGGAAAGGCTTGGATATTCAATTTAAATTTGAAGGCCAAGAGAATCTTCCTAAAAAAGGTGGCGCAGTACTAGCTAGCAATCATGTTAGTTATTTGGATTTTGCATTCATCGGAACTGGTGCGCTGCATTTAAAGCGTTACATCAGATTCATGGCTAAAAAGGGCGCATTCGACAACAAGATTGCTGGTCCTTTACTTCGCGGCATGAAACATATTTCGGTTGATCGCGATAATGGTGGCGCATCATTTGTGGCAGCGCTAAAAGCGCTAAGAAGTGGCGAAATCGTCGGAATCTTCCCTGAAGCAACTATCAGTCAATCATTTGAAATCAAAGGGATGAAATCTGGCGCAGTGCGCTTAGCAATTGGCGCACAAGTACCGGTCATTCCAGTTGTGATTTGGGGTTCGCAGAGAATCTGGACCAAGGGTGTGCCTAGAGATTTTGGAAGGAATTCAATTCCTGTTCATATCAAGTATGGGCAACCGATTTACTTTGAAAAAGATGCTGATATCGAGAGCGCCGAGAAAGCGTTACGCGAACGAATGATTTCAATGTTGCATGAATTACAAGATCAATATCCAGATAGCCATGTCGGCGAACGATGGGCTCCGCAGCGTTTAGGTGGCACCGCTCCAGCACCTGCAGTAGAAGGGTAAACTCCAGCACTATGTTCAAGCAGATACGTGAAGCATATAAAGTAACTAAGGCGCAGAAACCATGGATTGGCGCTGCGATGGCCTTTATCTTCGTAGCCATTCTCTCTATCGGAATTTTGTTAGGAAGCCTTGCCGGCCATCCCTTCTATGCCGCTTTTTTAACCACTCCACTTGCTCTGCTTGGTGCAACTGCCTTTTTTAGCATCATCGCAAATAAGGCTGCCTATCAATCAATTGAAGGTGTTGCTGGCGCCGGCGCATCAGTACTAATGGCAATTCGTCGCGGATTTACCACCACTCCGATGGTTGCAGTGAACAAACAACAAGATATGGTGCATCGTTCGGTCGGTCGTGCAGGTGTGGTGCTAGTCGGAGAAGGCAGCAACGCGGTGCGTTCATTATTAAACGATGAGATGAAGAAGACCGAGCGCTATGTCCCCGGAGTTCCAATCACTACTTTGATTATTGGCGATGGCGATGATCGAGTTCCACTTCCAAAATTGCAGCGAAAGATGAAGAAGCTTCCAAAGAAACTTAGTAAGGTGCAAATGCGAGAAGTTCGAAATAGATTAAAAGCTCTTGGTGGCTTTAATATGCCAATTCCAAAGGGCCCGATGCCAAAGAATCTAAGAGTTCCTAAAGTTTAAATTCTCAAAGATTTAAATACTCGAATATTTGTTAAGCATTTACCAAATAGGTACCTGATAATCGCTCGTGTATACCGCGACCATTGTCGTCATAGGTAATTGCAAAGACCACGGTACAAAGTAGCGCGCTTCTAATTAACGCTTGCATCGGTGTCGGTGCTCCTCCATCTGCAAAGCGCACTACCCGCATTCCCATTATGCGATGTCCAAAAGATGCACCACCCAACGCGGTAAGTACGGTCATCTGGAGGAAGAAGAGAATCAGTATCGAGAAGGATCCATCAAGGTTAAAGCCACTTACGATCAGATAGCAGGCAAGCCAATCGATTGTGACCCCGGCCATTCTGCGAAAAAGTGAGACTTGTCGCCCCTCAAATTGCGCTTCAGACATATCGCGAGCCTACTGGCTGGCCGCCCCTAAGCCCTGAAACATGACTGTAACAAACGAAGTATCTTCAATTAACAGGTATTACCTAAGGTTCTACCTAAGAAAATACCTGTAGCCCTCAGCGTCGATGGGTCAGCAAAGAGTAAAGAGTTTAACCCTAGGAGAATCAATGTTTAAAAATGCAAAAGAGATTCTTGATTACATCAAGAAAGAGGATGTGAAGCTAGTAGATATTCGCTTCATTGATCTACCCGGAATTCAACATCACTTCAATGTTCCAGCTGGCTCGTTTGATGAATCTGTCTTCAC
>CAZYJU010000031.1:0-5690 GCA_964647945.1 uncultured Actinomycetes bacterium
ATGTTCCTTGGCGCTGGTTCGGTAATGCATGGAATGAACGATGAAGTAAATATGCGTAAATATGGCGCGCTACGTAAATTCATGCCAATTACAGCGATAACTTTCGGTTTTGGTTATTTGGCGATTATCGGAGTTCCGCCATTTGCAGGCTTCTATTCCAAAGATAAATTGATTGAAGTTGCGCTAAATGCCGGTGGCATCAAAGGTTATTTACTTGGCGGCGCTGCACTACTTGGCGCAGCAATCACCGCTTTCTATATGTCCCGCGTTTTCATCCTCACCTTCTTTAGTCAAAAGCGTTGGGATGATGACGTACATCCGCACGAATCACCTGCGTTGATGTGGATTCCGATGGCAGTACTCGCAGTCGGATCGATTGCTTCTGGCTTCCTCTTCACAAGCGGAGATTCATTAAAGAAGTGGCTCGAACCGGTGGTGGCTCATACCAAACATGAAGAGCATCCAGAGTTGATTTCACATACTGCAGTAAGTGCAATGGTTTTGACTTTGGTATTAATCGGAGTTGGTTATGCGATTTATTTGTATCGCCAAGAATCCAATCCAAATACACCAGAAGAGGTATCAGTCTTCACCAAGATTGCTAGAAAAGATCTCTTGCAGGATTCTGTTAATGAAGCGGTCTTTATGCGCCCTGGCCAAGCTCTAACCGAGAGTTTGGTAAGCATCGATGAGAAGGTAATTGATGGCGCAGTAAATAGCGTCGGTGGCGCAGCTGCTGGCTCTGGCCAGATTTTGCGCAAACTTCAATCAGGTTTCGTACGTGCATATGCTGCGATGATGTTGGCAGGTATCGCACTCCTACTTCTTGCGATTTGGGTGGTAACTAAATGAGTTATTTAACAATTATGCAGCTCTTGCCATTACTTGGCGCAGCTCTAATCGCAACCGTTGGAAAAGATAAAGATGAAGCCGTCAAGAAGTTGGCGTTACTGACAACATTGGTAGTTGCAGTAGCTGGAATTTTTGTAGCGTTGCAATTTGATCGTAGTAGCGCAGGGCTGCAATTTGTAGAGAAGCGTTCTTGGATTCCGGCATTCGGAATTAACTACGCCGTTGGTATCGATGGAATCGCGCTGATTTTGATTTTGATGTCAGTGATTCTTGCGCCAGTAGTGGTACTCGCTGGATGGAATGAGGCAACTGGCGGTCGTTGGTCAGTAAAGACTTTCTATATTCTCATATTGGTACTTGAGACCATGATGATTGGCGTCTTTGCCGCAACTGATGTCTTCTTGTTCTACGTCTACTTTGAGGCGATGTTGGTTCCGGTTTATTTCCTAATCGGCGGATACGGAACTGGAGAACGGGCTAAAGCCGCTGTTAAATTCTTGCTCTACAGCTTGTTCGGTGGCTTATTGATGTTGGCATCAATTGTCGGTCTTTATGTAATTGCTGGTCCACAAGTTGGTCGCACCTTTGATATTGCTGCGCTATCTACATTGCAGATCTCAAGTTCAACTCAGAATTGGCTCTTCTTAGGTTTCTTTATTGCATTTGCAATCAAGGCACCGCTTTGGCCATTTCATACCTGGTTACCAGATGCAGCGAAATCAGCTACGCCCGGTACTTCAGTCCTTCTACTTGGCGTACTGGATAAAGTCGGTACCTTCGGAATGATTCGTTACTGTTTAACGCTCTTTCCAGATGCAACCAAGACTTTCACCCCAACTATTTTGGTGCTTTCAGTAATCTCAATTCTTTACGGAGCATTCCTTGCAATCGGCCAGCGAGATATCAAACGTCTGATTGCATTTACTTCGATTTCGCACTTTGGATTTATCACAATGGGAATCTTTGCGATGACTTCACAGGGTCATAGCGGTGCCACTTTGTATATGTTTAATCACGCCTTCTCAACCGCAGCGCTATTTATAGTTGCAGGCTGGATGGCATCTCGCCGCGGTTCATCAACCATTTCGGACTTTGGTGGATTGCAACGCGTAACTCCAATTATGGCTTGGTCGTTCTTCCTAGCAGGCATGTCCTCACTTGCACTTCCAGGTATGGCTAGCTTCGTAAGTGAGTTCTTAGTTTTGGTTGGAACATTTACTAGATATCCAGTTGCCGCAATTGTGGCGACATTTGGAATTGTCTTGGCTGCTCTGTACATCTTGATTCCGGTACAGAAAGCGCTACATGGACCAACCACACCAGGCAATGAGAGCCTTCCTGATCTAAATCTGCGCGAAAAGATCGCAATTGCACCAGTGATGGCTGCAATTATTGGATTTGGTTTCTACCCAGCGCCACTGCTTGACATCATCAATCCAGCAGCGAAAGCGACTATCTCTGCACTTGGATTTAGCGATCCAGCGCCGACTATCTCTACAGGGGGCAAATAATGGGTGGATTTATCTCGCCAGTACTTAATTACTCACTACTTGCGCCGATTATCATCATTCTGGCTGGTGCTTTGATTGGAGTGTTAGTTGAAGCTTTCGCTGGCCGCGACAAGCGCGCTTCGATTCAGTTGCCACTTACATTGGGTACTTTGATTCTATCTTTAGGTCAACTCATTCGAGTTCGTGGCAGTGAAGCCACTGACCTTGCCGGTAACTCTGTGGTCTTTGATGGCGCAGCATTTTTGATTCAGATGTTTGTGATCATCGTTTCGATTCTAGGAACTCTTCTAATCGCAGATGAAAAGAACTTCACCTCATCTGCATCAGCGCTACCCGGATCTCGTGAAGAGCTAGAGGCATCTGCAGCCGGAATTAAAGTCACTGAGATCTATCCATTGATGCTCTTCACCATCGCGGGCATGATGTTATTTCCAGTCTCAACTGATTTGATCACGCTCTTTGTGGCACTAGAACTACTCTCATTGCCACTATATCTTTTGACCGGGCTATCTCGTCGTAAACGATTGATGTCACAAGAAGCTGCGCTTAAGTACTTCCTTCTAGGCTCATTTGCATCTGCCTTCTTCCTATTTGGCGCTGCATTCCTTTACGGAGCATCAGGCAGCATCACTTTAAGTGGAATTCGCCAAGCAGTAGTAGGCGGAAGTGGAAATAACATCTTCTTGCTAATCGGTATCGTCTTTATGTCGGTTGGTTTGCTATTTAAAGTTGGCGCAGTGCCATTTCATGCATGGACGCCAGATGTTTATCAAGGCGCACCAACTCCAATCACCGCATTTATGGCAGCTGCCACCAAGTTGGCTGCATTCGGTGCGATGCTTCGAATTTTCTACACCTCATTTGCAAATGCCGAATGGAATTGGCGTCCAATCATCGTGGTTGTAGCAATCGCAACCATGGCGCTTGGTTCGCTTGTGGCAATCGCCCAGCGAGATGTGAAGCGAATGCTTGCCTACTCTTCAATTGCTCATGCAGGATTTTTACTACTTGGAGTTTATGCACTTAGCCAAAGCGGTCTACGTGCATCCATCTTCTATTTGGCAACTTACGGAATCACAACTATCGGCGCATTTGCGTTGGTAACTTTGATACGTGATGCCAATGGCGAAGTCACTGACTTAAATCGTTGGGCGGGACTCGCAAAGCGTTCGCCACTAATCGCATCTTTATTTGCTGCCTATCTACTCGGATTTGCGGGAATTCCACTTACCTCGGGATTCATTGGTAAGTTCTCGATCTTCTCTGCAGCTTATGAAGCTGGCGGAAGTGTTCTAGTAATTGTTGGCGTGCTCTCATCTGCAGTTGCGGCCTTCTTCTACATTCGAGTAATAGTTTTGATGTTCTTTAGAGACCCAGTTGAAGATGGCACTACGGTAGTGATCCCAACTTCGTTGACTCGTAGCGTGGTTTTGATCAGCGGTATCGCGACCATTCTCTTTGGCGTCATCCCAACCCCATTGATCAATTTCATCAATAACTACGCTTCATTCATTCGTTAGCTGTAAAACCATGTCTAACTTTGGAATACCTAGCCTTGCTCCTGAGTTAGAAGCGACCATTGCAACTAGCTTGAGCGAAGTTGAATCCATTCTTAACTCTAGGATCCAGGGTAAATATCTATTTGCTAACGAAACTTCGCGCCATTTGATCGTGGCCGGAGGAAAGCGTTTTAGGCCGCTAATTACAATCCTCGGTTCTCTCGTTGGAGATGGACCAAACGATAAAGTAATTAAAGCTGCTGCGGTCTGCGAACTAACCCACCTAGCAACTCTCTATCACGATGATGTGATGGACGAAGCGCCACTTCGCCGTGGAGTTGAGAGCGCAAATAGCCGCTGGGGTAATTCAGTCGCAATTCTCACCGGTGATTATTTATTTGCGAAGATGTCCCAGATTTTGGCGGAACTTGGACCAGAAGCGGTAAAACTTCAGGCAGATACCTTTGAGAGATTAGTGATCGGGCAGATCCTTGAGACTCAAGGTCCAAGCGCTGGAAGCGATCCGCTTGAGCACTATCTACAAGTGGTTGCAGATAAAACAGGTTCCTTGATCGCAACGTCACTTCGATTTGGCGCGATGTTTGCAGGTTGCACCAGGGAAGAGATCGAAACATTGACGATTTTCGGAGAGAAGATTGGCGTCGCTTTCCAATTGGCAGATGACGTCATTGATATCGCAAGTGATTCCCACGAATCAGGTAAGACCCCCGGAACAGATTTGCGTGAAGGAATTCCAACGCTGGTGACTTTAAATGCCCTCAAATCAGATGACCCAAAAGATGCATCATTAAAGCTAGCGCTATCTGGCCCGATCAAATCAGAAGAGAAAGTTCAGTGGGTAATAAATGAACTTAGAAATCATAAAGCGCTTACAGATTCACGTTTGCAACTTCAATTGATTGCAAAAGAGGCGAGAGCTGCACTTGGGCCGCTACCAATTAGCGACGCTAGCACGGCTTTGTATTCGCTATGCGATTTGATTATTGACCGAGTTGGTTGATTTAACCAAATCAGTTGCAAGCGCAACCAATGCGCCCCAAATAATCACAAAACCTATCCACCTTGCCGCGGGCATTGATTCGTGGTTTACCCAAACACCAATTGAGAATTGCAGAGTTGGCGTGATGTATTGCAAGAGCCCAATCGTCGAATAGGGAAGTCGAGTTGCTGACCCATTAAATAAAAGAAGCGGAATTGCAGTGATTGCACCAGCTGCAGTTAAGAGAATCGTTAACTTCCATGATCCACCCCATTGGCCTTCGCCCTTGGATGCTAAATAGAGAATAAATCCGGCATAAGGCAGGAATGCGATCATGGTCTCGATAGCTAAGCCTTCGACTGCACCCAAATTCAACTGCTTCTTGATTAATCCGTATGAACCCCAAGAAACTGCCAAGGTAAGCGCAATCCAGGGAAGCCTTCCGTAATCAATCGTTAGAACCAGGACCCCAAGTGCGCCAAGACCCACCGCAATCCATTGGATCTTTCGTAACTTCTCTTTCAAAAGGACTACGCCAAAGGCAATGATTATCAACGGATTTATGTAATAGCCAAGTGCTGCTTCAACCACATGTCCATTGTTGGTAGCCCAGATATAAACCAACCAATTTATCGAAACCAAAGCGGAAGCGAGCGCTAACCTTAGAAAAACCCGCTTGGTAAACATCAATTTAAAAGTTTGTCTTAGCTGTCTCTGTAGCGCCAAAATCAAGAGGCAAAATATCGAAGTCCAAACTGCACGATGAGAGACAATCTCCTGTGCTGTGGCGGGTTTTAGTAATGGCCAATAAAGTGGAAAGAGTCCCCA
>CAZYJU010000031.1:5790-9795 GCA_964647945.1 uncultured Actinomycetes bacterium
CCCTCTTTGAGCGCTGCTGAAATCTTAGTTAGCTTGCCTGATTGTTGCGGTTCGGATACATCTAAATGTTTGAGTGAAACATTTCGTTTGATCATCTTCTCCTTCAAAACTTCCAGCGCTGCCTTGGCGCGCTCTTCGGTTTCGGATTCGATTTTGATTACATCGCCTGCCATTTCAAGCTTTGTGCCGGTACCTTTGAAATCAAAACGGGTATCTAACTCACGACTTGCTTGATTGACCGCATTATCAAGTTCCATGCGATCGATCTTTGAGACGATATCGAAGCTGCTATCTGCCATACGCGCAAAACTACCAAACTAGAGAAGGTTATAAAGATTAAGTAATTGGGAATCTCAAGACATGAAAAACCCGCCCGACACTTTTAAGCGTGGGGCGGGTTTAACTTTAAAACTTACTGTGCCTTGCCGAGAATGCGGTTTAGCTTGGTGCCACATACTGAGCAGATGCCCTGCGCCATGCGACGACCAGAGTCGGAAACCTTTACGGTTCCTTCGAATTCACGCTTCTCCTTGCACTTTACGCAGTAAGCGTCACCTTTATATGTCTCTGCCATATCTATCTCCTCCGTTCGACGCGCCCAGGGGGAGGCCCTTCAGCGCTCGGTATCAACCATACCCCTGCTCACGCTCAAATCCACGCTCATTCGCCTCTCATTGTGAACTAACTTGGCCAGATCTAGCCCTTAAACCCCGATTTGAGCCTAAATCGCCCTTCAATTACCCTTTGCGTTAGCACTCAAGGGGTCAGAGTGATAAACGACGTGGTGGCCCCATATTTTTAAGAATCCGAGAGATGGAGAGAATAGATGGCAAAGCAGATCGCCTTTAATGAAGAGGCTCGCCGCGGTCTTGAGCGCGGAATGAATGTATTAGCTGATGCAGTCAAGGTAACCCTAGGACCTCGCGGACGAAATGTCGTACTTGAGAAGAAGTGGGGCGCACCGACAATCACCAATGATGGTGTCTCAATTGCAAAAGAGATCGAACTTGAAGATCCATGGGAGAAGATCGGTGCAGAGTTAGTTAAAGAGGTCGCAAAGAAGACCGATGATGTTGCAGGAGATGGCACCACCACTGCAACAGTTCTTGCACAAGCTTTAGTACGTGAAGGTTTGCGTAACGTCGCAGCTGGTTCCAATCCAATGGGAATCAAGCGCGGCATCGAGAAGGCAGTTACTGCCGTAACCGATGAACTTTTGAAGATGGCAAAGAATGTCGAAACCAAAGATCAGATCGCAGCAACTGCATCGATCTCGGCTGCCGACACCACCATCGGAGAGATGATCGCTGAGGCGATGGATAAAGTTGGCAAAGAGGGCGTTATCACCGTTGAAGACTCAAATACCTTTGGTCTTGAGCTAGAACTGACTGAAGGTATGCGCTTTGATAAAGGTTATATCTCGCCATACTTTGTAACTGATACCGATCGCATGGAAGCGGTATTAGAAGACGCATACATTTTGATCGCAAATTCCAAGATCGCAAATATCAAGGATATGTTGCCGATTCTAGAGAAGGTAATGCAGACCGGTAAGCCACTTGCAATCATCGCAGAAGATGTTGAAGCAGAAGCGCTTGCAACATTGGTAGTTAACAAGATCCGTGGAAACTTCCGCTCTGCGGCTGTTAAGGCTCCTGGCTTTGGCGATCGTCGTAAGGCGATGTTGCAAGATATCGCGATTTTGACTGGCGCAACTGTGATCTCAGAGGAAGTTGGATTGAAGCTAGATCAAGCTGGCATTGAGCTACTTGGTCGCGCTCGCAAAGTAGTGATTTCTAAGGATGAGACCACCATTGTTGAAGGCGCTGGAGATGAAGGACAGATCAAGGGTCGCGTCCAACAGATTCGCCAAGAGATTGAAAAGTCAGATTCAGATTACGACCGCGAGAAGCTACAAGAGCGCTTAGCAAAACTTGCAGGTGGCGTTGCAGTTATTAAAGCTGGAGCAGCTACTGAAGTTGAATTAAAAGAGCGTAAGCACCGCATTGAAGATGCAGTTCGAAATGCAAAAGCTGCAGTCGAAGAGGGCATCGTTGCTGGTGGTGGCGTTGCGCTAATTCAAGCTGGCGCAAAAGTCTTCCCAACTTTGAAGTTAACTGGCGAAGAAGCAGTTGGCGCAAAGATCGTTGAGGCAGCAATCGAAGCTCCACTAAAGCAAATCGCAGCAAATGCTGGACTTGAAGGTGGAGTAATCGTTGAGAAGGTTCGCAATCTAGAACCAGGTCATGGATTAAATGCAGCAACCGGCGAATATGTCGACATGATCAAAGCTGGCATCATCGATCCTGCAAAGGTAACTCGCTCTGCGCTACAGAATGCTGCTTCAATTGCAGCGCTCTTCTTGACCACAGAGGCAGTTATCGCTGATAAGCCAGAGAAGACTCCAGCAATGCCAGCAGGTGCTGGCGGCGACATGGATTTCTAATTCAATAAAAGATTAATAATCAGATTTCGAATTAGAATTCCTTCATGACTTTCGATGCAACCGACTTAGCTCTTCGTGCTGCTGTTGATGCAGCTGGCGCGAAAGAGCTGGTTGGTGCATTTGTTGGAGTCGAATATGACGATGAAGATCGCCTTGCAAATTATCTCTTTGAATCAAAATTGCCAGGCTATAAAGGTTGGCGTTGGTCTGTAACAATCGCAAAAGTTGAAGCAGATGCCGACGCAACAATCTGTGATGTGGTTGCAATCCCTGGCCCGGATGCTTTGCTTGCGCCAAAATGGATTCCATTTGCAGAACGTCTACAACCAGGCGATGTTGGTGTTGGCGATATCGTCCCAAGTCAGCCAGATGATTCGAGATTAGTTCCAGGATTTGCAAGTTTGCCTCAAGATGAAGAGTTGGATCCGACCCAACTTTGGGAACTTGGTTTAGGAAGGTTACGCGTCCTCTCAATTGAAGGTCGCGATCAGGCTGCGAAGCGTTGGTATGACGGTGAGCGTGGCCCCAATGCGCCTATTGCAAAGTCAGCTCCAAAACCTTGCGGTTCCTGCGGTTTCTTCTTGCCAATTGCAGGTTCACTGCGTAGCGCCTTTGGCGTTTGCGCAAATGCAATCTCTCCCGAAGATGCGAAGGTGGTATCCGTAGACCACGGATGCGGCGCACATTCGGAAGCGACCGTCTAATCTATTAGGTTAGAATTTAACTCTAGATTTGAAAAAAAGATCCACGATTCAAATTCGATTTAACACCGAACAAGAAGGAGCCAACTATGCCAACCGGTAAAGTGAAATGGTTTAGCCTCGAAAAGGGTTTCGGATTTATCGAATCTGATGAGGGCGAGGATGTTTATTTATCCGCAACCTCATTGCCTGAAGGTGTGACTACCGTAAAGCCTGGCACCAAACTTGAGTTTGGCGTTGCCGAAGGCCGCCGTGGCCCACAAGCGCTTTCAGTGCGAGTCATCGAAGCGCCTACATCTCTTGCTGCATCTACCCGCGCAGCAACTGATGACCTAGCTTCAATTATCGAAGATTCCATCAAGATTCTAGATCGCGTCGGAAATAACATTCGACGCGGCAAATATCCAACTGCAGTTGAAGCAGAGCGTTTAGGCAAAGTCCTTCGCGGGATTGCACAACAAATAGAAGATAACGCTTAGTACGATTTAAATCGATGGTTAAATATTTCAAAGGCGCTTGGCGTAAATTGCCACATCCAGTTCGTTGGGTAGTTGTGGCAACGGTTGGCGTAACTTTAGTGGTTCTCGGTATTGCATTTTTAGTGCTACCAGGCCCCGGAATTCCATTGATCATTGCAGGACTTGCAATTCTTGCCACCGAATTTACTTGGGCTGAGATTTGGCTAAATCGCACCAAACATCACGTCAACAAAGCGGTTAAGCGAGTACGTCGAAAGAGTTAAACGCCGCCAGCGCGGTCTTTTAAGAAGGTAATTGCGATTCCTACAAATCCCAACAGGAATCCAACGACACAAGTCCAAATAAATCTAGAGCTTGCGCCAACTGCCAAACCAAAAAT
>CAZYJU010000032.1:0-7605 GCA_964647945.1 uncultured Actinomycetes bacterium
GATCAGTGATCTTAAGCAGTGGAAAAATCGTTGAAGATCGACCTACTCGAGAATTACTGCAGGATACAAATACTTTAAGTAAATACCGTCTGGAATTGCCGGTCGGATTCGTTGCACATTAATTAATGGAGCCCCCGGTCGGGATCGAACCGACGATCTGCTCGTTACGAATGAGCTGCTCTACCACTGAGCCACGGAGGCGTGGCAATTAATAAAAATTAATTAGTCAACAAGAACTTCGCCAGATGGCGTTTGGAATTTAACTGCAATGATTCCGGTGTCACCATCTGCTTCAGATGGACTTAACCAACGAATTTCAATGTCGTTACCAAGTGCATCTTTGTATTCGCAACCCAAATATTCGCGAACTTTTGTTGGCTCTCCTGCAACTTCGATTGCAGTGATCTTTGAGGCAGGTTTGCCATCTGCAGATGGATGATGATTTTCAACCCATTCAACAAAGAATGGAAGTTGGCGATCTTCAAGTGTTGCCAGAATTCCGATCTGCTTCCAACGTAATGTTTCGCCATCTGGTTTGGTACGAGAACCTTCGACAGCTGGACGACCTAAACGAGATTCAATCTTTTCAACATCGTCAACAGATAAAACCCAGGTTAACCATCCGCCACCTTCTTCTGCACGCTCTTTAACTGCGCGACCAAATGGCGTCTTCTCTGTTGCTGGATGATCTAGTGGACATACAACTTCGATGTAATGACCATTCTGTAATGGCGCTGTGAAATTACGAGTTCCGAAACGTGGGTGCATTCCACCATCTACAAATGTGGTGCCGAGCTTTGCACCTAAGCGTTGTACGGTGTCAGAGATCTGATCATGAGATGTCACATAAGAGATGTGGTCTAGACGCATGGGAGAATTTTGCACCAACAATAGGGGTGCTCTTTACCATCGAAGGCCCTCTGTGACTTGGGATTTACGCGCTACAAAGGAGATTTTCCGCAGGAATCTCCCCCGAAATTAGATACTTTTCAACCGCCTGGTCCACACACTCTGAGCCGCGGTTAAAACCGGTATGCCCATCGGATTCCAGCGAAATCAATCTGGAATTTGTTAAAACCTCCGCCAACTTCACCGCCCATCGATAAGGCGTTGCTGGGTCATTGGTAGTTCCGATGACCAACACCGAAGCAGTTAATGAAATTGCTCCGCTAACTTTTACAAATTTACCGTGTGGCAAGTATTCGCAAGTCAAATCACTATAGGCAACATACTTTCCAAAGAGTGGAGCTGCAGCTTTTACTGCCTCCGCATCAATCTTTGACTGTGGGAAATCATTACAGGAGATCACAGCTAACGCATCTGCTTCATTATTGCGATAAGTTCCATCATCTTCACGACCAGTGTAAGTATCTGCCATTTTAAGTAAAGGCTCTGCATTACCAGCAAATAGTTCTTGAAGTGCATTACGTAGAGCAGGCCAACCAAATTCTTGATCATAGAGGCCCATTGCAATTCCATAAATCGCTAGAGACTCAGATAGTTTACGATCGCCAACTTTTATTGGTGTGTCTTTCAATTCTGCTAGTTTGGCTTGCATCTGGCTGATCGCATCACCATCGAATACGCAATTATTTTGAATCTTACAATCCTCAACGAATGCGTTGAAGGCCTGATCAAAACCAGCTGCCTGTTGCAGCGATTGATTTAATGAATCAATCGTCGGATCGACTGCTCCATCTAAAATGAAACGTCCGACTTTAGTTGGAAATAATTGCGCATACAGAGTTGCAAGATAAGTTCCGTAAGACTTACCCAAATAATTTAAAGTCTCGTCCCCCAACAACTCACGCAAAATATCCATATCTCGAGCAGCGTTAGCAGTCCCGTAGAATTTCAAATACTTGTTATCTGCGATGCAACTTTTGGCATATTTAGCGCTCTCTTTGCGTAATTTCGCCAATTCCGCATCATCCTCTGGATATGCATCTGCCGCATATGAAGCATCGATCTCGGAGTCCGACAAGCACTCAACTGGCGCTGACCTACTAACGCCTCGAGGATCAAAGCCCACAATGTTGTAGCTATCGATGATGGCAGGTGTAAAGACTTGTTCGTATGAATAGGCATAATCAACACCAGAGCCACCCGGTCCCCCTGGATTTACCACCAGATTGCCGATCGCATTTTTCGTAGGCCTTTGCAGGACCGCAATATCGAAAGTTCCTAACTCCAAATTCTCGTAATCAATAGGTACCTGAAATTTCGCACATTCAAATTCACCGTAGCAGCTCTTCCACTGCAGAGTCTGTTTGTAAAAGTCGCTTAGCTCTGTTGCCACCACTTCTTTAGCAGGTGCTTTAAATGGATCAGCCGAGCGAAAGATCAAACCCGTTAATGAAGCTGCAAGCAATACCAAAATAATACTGATTGACCAGAAGCGGAGCGTTAATTTATTAATTCGCACATCAACGCTTCCATGACCAGAAGTGGCGCACCATTGCGCTGAATATTTTCACGAGCCTTCATGATGGCATCCATCTTGGCCAAAGTTCTATGTGAAGTGCTGTTATCAGCCATTCTCACAATCTGATCTGTTAGCTCTGCGTTGATCAAAGAATCATTGTGACCCGCTTGCACCAACAAGACATCACGATAAAAAGTCGCTAAATCCAAAAGTGCACCATCTAAAGTGTCTCGAGTAATTCTGGTTGCGCGCGATTTCTGTTCCTTTTCCAATTCCTTTAAAGCTTTTCCGCCGCCTTTACCCAATGCAGTTGAGAGCGCTTCGTACTCTTTCTCATCTAACTCTTCAGATATTGCCGCTGATTCCTCGTTTGCAAGATCCACCAAAGCTGCAGCTGCGCTATATGCGCTAGAAATTGAGGTTAATTTTGCAGGGATAGCAAGAATCGAATTGCGGCGATTTCGTACCGCTTCATTGGTAGCTAAATGTCTAGCCCTACCGATATGACCTTGTGATACGCGCGCTGCAAAATCTGCCATCTTTGGCGCAATTTGATGTCTGCTGACTAGAAACTCAGCTACCTCATTAGTTGAAGGAGTATGCAATTGAACATGGCGACAACGCGATCTGATTGTCGGCAAGATGTCATGCAAAGTTGGCGCGCATAGTAGCCATACTGTTCGAAGCCCTGGCTCTTCAATCGCTTTAAGAAGTGCATTGGCTGCAGATTCGGTCAATCTATCAGCGTCTTCCATTACAACGACGCGCCAGCCACCAATAGATGGCGCCCAAGCTGTTCGAGTCAATAACTCTCGAACTTCATCGATCTTTATTGATAGACCTTCGCTTCTTAAGATCTCAACGTCTGGATGTGCACCAGATTTAGCGGTGGTGCAGTCATTACAAGAATTGCAGCCATTGTTTTTACAGACCAACGCTTGGGCAAACGCAATCGCAGCAGATGAACGCCCGCTACCTGGCGGACCTGTAAAGATCCAAGCATGCGTCATCTCTTGGCTCTCTTCGCCAGATGCTGCTGCATTTACCGCAGCAGTTAGCGTTTGAACTATATGTGATTGTCCGATGAGCTCTTCAAAGACGCTCACTTGCTTCTCTTTCCAAGGTGTGGCTTCTTGATCATGCGACGCTTCTCTTTAGGTAACTTTTCAATTCGATTTAGATCACGAAGTTCCATAACTCTGGTGACAATTTCTCCATGAATCTCTTCGACACTTTGTCGTCCATCCACAACTAAATATCGCTCTGGATCCATCAGCGCTAACGATAGAAATTCTTGCCTGACCCGCTCGTGAAAAGACTGGGATTCACTCTCTAAACGATCACGAGATTTAAGGCGGCCAAGGCCCAATTCCGCTGGTAAATCAATGATTATCGTCAGGGTAGGAATTAAAGATTCTGTCGCCCATCTAGAGATTCGTCCAACTTCACCAGGTGAGAGCACGCGTCCTGCACCTTGATATGCGATCGATGAATCCAAATAACGATCGGTAATCACGATCTCGCCACGCTCAAGTGCTGGGCGAATCAATGTTTCAACATGATGCGCACGATCTGCGGCATACAGCAACGCTTCGGCACGCGGTGATACATGATCATGCGTGTGTAAAAGAATTGCGCGAAGTTCTTTACCTAAATCAGTGCCACCTGGTTCTCTGGTCAAAACCACAGTGTGACCTTGGCTTTCCAAATATTCTTTCAACAACTTTGATTGTGTTGATTTGCCTGAACCTTCGCCACCTTCAAAAGAGATAAATACACCTTTTGAATGTCCAGAGATGGTATTTCCTAAATCTCCTCGTAACGCAGCGACAATATCGCTCCACAATGAAACACCTGGGCGATCACGCATCTGTCGATAAGAAACTATTCCAATAAGCGAGGCCAATAAACCTGCAATCAAAATGGTAATTGCCGCTCCATTGTAAGTAACTTCGGAGTTATAGAACTCATAGGTGTGTTCTCCAAAAGCTGCCGCAATTAATGGAGCAATTGCTAATACCGCGACCAAAACCACACGAATTAAGGATTGCACGAATGCAAAAGTGCGGCCACGCACTTCGTTTTCGACTTCCATACCAAGCATCGTGAAGCCGGTAACCCAGCTGATACCGCTAAAAGCGCCCAAAATTATGGTCACCATAATCGCGATAACTAAGTTGCTAATCAAAGCTAGCGCTACCAGGAAGAAACCTGCTATCGCAAGAGATGCACCAAATAACCTACGTCTTGAGAATTGCGATAAGACTTTCGGACCAAATGCGATTCCAAGTGCCAAGCCGGTAAATACCGATCCAAATAGCACGCCGTAAGCCGCGTCACCGCCACCTAGGTCGCTAACGAAAGTTCTAGCTAAACCGATTACGGCACCGGCAGCCATAAAAGCGCCGACCATGCCGACAATTAATCCGCGAACAATTTTCGATTGGCTTACAAAGCGCCAGCCCTCCATAAGTGACTTTGCGATATTCTCGCCACCTTTTGTCGAAGCAGCACCTTTTGGAATCTCATCCATTCCATAGACAATCCATGCGGTATATAAAAAGGAGACCGCATTTATATAAAGAGCGACATCGGTGGTTCTGTTATTTAAGAATGGAAAGAGCGCTGAGATTGCGCCGGTTATCAAAGCCATCACTGAAAATAATCCGGCAGCAATCGGCGCTGTTCCGTATGCAGCCAATAAGGAAACTTGGTTGGCAGCCTCTAATTTCTCTTTCGGAACCAAATTAGGAACTGAAGCCTCTTTCGCTGGGGACCAGAAGAGCGTTATACATTCGACCAAAATCGTTGCGGCATACAGCCAATAAAAATTCTGAAAAAGCGCGATTGATACATAAAGTCCACCGCGCAAAATGTCCGCTACCACCATCAACTTACGTCTATCAAAGCGATCGGCAATCACGCCTGCAATAGGTCCAAGAAATACGGCGGGCAATAAACGAGCGATAAATACACCCGCAATCGCAAAGTTAGCGGTTGCGTAATCTCCACCTGATAATTTCTGCGCCATCGCAGTTGTCGCTAGTAGCCCTAACCAATCACCTAATGACGAGAAGGCCATTGATTGCCAAAGACGGCGAAAGGCTGGAATCGCTAGGACGCCCCTAGTCTGATCTTGACCGGGGGCTGCAGGCGTTGGAAGCGACTTTGCCATAGGAGGGAAAGTCTATCGGCAGCGCATTAAAGGGCTAAAAAGGGATAAAGGCGATGAATCAAACCCATCCATATTCAAGGGCTCTTTGCGCAGCTTCTCTTCGATCACTAACCGCGAGCGCTTGATAGATTCTCATGGTTTCATGACGAATCGTCGAAACTGAATAACCCAATTGCGTAGCTAAGTCATGATTGGTCTTGCCTTCAACCATGCCCTTCAAAATATTCATTTGACGTTTGGTTAAAGAATCTACAGACGCAATACCTTTCTCGGTACCTAATTCGCGTTCACTTGAGAATTCTTGTGGATGGGTTAGAGAAAGATAGAGCGAGATCGGAAATGAGAGTTCTTGAATATCAGCAAAGGCTGCCTTCTTCTCTTGATCATTTAAGACTTTAGAGAACATCACATTTATCCAGCCATAAATAGTTCCGCGAGCGCGAAGTTCAACTAAAACTTGGTTCTCTTTGCTGGTCCAAGGACCAGGTTGACGGCCTGCTGCAATTTGATTTATCTCATTATCTTTCATTTCTCGCCAAATTTGCCCTGGGACTAATTTGCCGGTTTCGTTGTGCTGAAAGCCATATTGGCCTAAATAGTGATAGCTATCGTCTTTGTTTAATCGGCCAAGTCGCACACAACATGCTCCGTGGACTTTTAAATAATCCGTCACTAACGCTCTAGAGATTTCATCTGCCGTTGGTCGATTTGCTAGCCAACCAACGAAGCCCTGCATTGACTCCATTTTTTCACCTTTTGAAAATTGAACTATCGTCAACTTTGTGATTTATAGAGTAAGCCATGAAGGCGACAAAAGTAAGGATGACCGGTCTGAAAAGTAGGCCCTGCGGGGATCGAACCCGCGACCCACGGATTAAAAGTCCGTTGCTCTACCGACTGAGCTAAAGGCCCCTACATTCATTACAGCCTGCGCAGTTTAGCGATGATTATTGAAAATGCTTAATCTTAAGAATCTATTCACTTTGATGCACGCTTCAGGCGGTCCCTAATCGCAATTGAAATTCCATCGCCATGAGGCTGAATAACCACAATTTTCTTCAATTCCTTTGCATCGCCTTCACGAAGTGCGGCATATAAATCATGGGCAAAAGCTTCTGGAGTTTTTGGGGCAGCCAATCGGATGACTCCGGGCGGAGTTGGAATATCTGCAAGGGCGATGAACCCATCACCCACTTCTGGATTTACATCTAAAACTACTTCTGCGTTTGGGGCGTAGTGATTTTCCAATGATCCAGAGACTCTGATTTCTGAGCGCTCTGCAGATTGCACATCCAAACCAGTTACACCTTTTATATCGTCTGCAGTGATTGCGCCTGGGCGGAGGATTTTCGGGTTGGAACCAGTGCAATCGATAATCGTAGATTCAACGCCAACTGCACATGGGCCGCCATCGAGAATTACATCTTTAATATCTAGAAATGCACCAATCTCTTCTTGTACTGCTTGGGCGGTAGTTGGTGAAACTTGGCCAAAACGATTGGCAGATGGCGCTGCAACTCCTTTGCCGCCTAGTTTCGTAAATTCAGTGAGTAATTGCAGAGCAATAGTTTGATTTGGCACTCGAATTCCAACCGTATCTTGCCCACCCGTGATGAAATCTTTAGCAAGTTCAGACCTCTTTAATATCAAAGTCATTGGACCTGGCCAAAAAGCTCTCGCTAAATCGATTGCAAAATCTGGAATCTGATCAGCCCACTCTCCCATTGTTTGCCAATCCGCAATGTGAACGATTAATGGATGATCTTGTGGGCGACCTTTCACCTTATATATACGCGAGACTGCTGATTCATTGTTGGCATCTGCGCCAAGGCCGTAAACGGTTTCAGTTGGAAAAGCTATTAAGTAACCCTCTTTTAATGCTCTCGCTGCAAGCGCAAGTGCATCATTCGTGCAATTGGATACAAAGTGCGATTGGGTCATTGTCTAAGAGTAAAGGTAAACTTATCGCTATGAAACTTCGTAAAATCATTGCAAGTGCAGCGAT
>CAZYJU010000032.1:7705-9522 GCA_964647945.1 uncultured Actinomycetes bacterium
GCGGCAACATCAAAGAGCCGCTACATCACGGTTAATGCCGAAGGCACCGTAAAGGTAGTTCCAGATGCAGTGAAGATCATGGCGCAAGTTTCGGTAGTGGATGGAGCCAACGCTTCTGCCCTATCCAAAGCGAATGTTTCTAGCAATGCAATTCGTAAAGCTCTAACTGCAAATAAGATTAATACAAAAGATATTGCAACTACCTCTATGACTGTTTATCCAGAATATAACTACACCCAAGAAAAGGGTTCGGTTCAAGTTGGATATCGCGCATCACAATCTTTCTCAATTACGGTTCGTAATGCCACAAATGCTGGCGCAGTCGTCGATGCGATCGTTGCCGCTGGTGGCGATAACTTGCAACTGCAAGGTGTCTCGCCATTTGTGATTGATAACAGCAAAGCCACCGCAGCAGCTCGTAGCGCCGCAGTTGCAAATGCCAAAGCAAAGGCCAGCTCTTATGCAAAATTGATGGGTGTGAAGCTTGGAAAAGTTAATTACCTTGTCGAGAACTCCTCATCAATTCCAATGCCAATTTATGGAGTCGCAAAGGCTGCGGCAGACTCAGAGACCACAATTGATCTTGGTACTCAAGATATAACGGTTTCAATCTCAGTTCAGTGGTCAATTAATTAAGCGTTCATTTGCATCACTCGGAGTTCACCCCAACTTAATTGCAACGTTAAGTAATGAGGGAATAGAACAGCCCTTCCCTATCCAAGTTGCAACACTTCCAGAAGCGATTGCTGGTCGTGACATTTTGGGTAAAGGCCAAACTGGTTCGGGTAAAACTCTGGCATTTGGTTTGACGCTACTTACAAGACTTGCATTTAAGCGTGCAAATTCCAATCAACCTTTGGCTTTGATACTTGCACCAACTCGCGAACTTGCGATGCAAATCGAAGAGGTACTTGCGATCTATTCGGATCAAGTTGGTTTGCGTTCCACAGTTTTGGCAGGTGGTATGCCTTATCCACCGCAATTGAGTGCGCTTAAAAAAGGTACGCAGATTGTGGTTGCGACCCCTGGTCGCCTTCAAGATCACATCAAACGTGGCACCATCGATTTAAGTGCAGTTGAGATTGTCGTTTTAGATGAAGCAGATCAGATGGCAGATATGGGTTTTCTGCCTGTAGTTACTGAAGTTCTGGCGATCACACCAAATAACGGCCAACGGTTACTTTTTAGCGCCACTTTGGATAAAGATGTAGATAAATTGGTCAAGAAGTTCATGCGAAATCCAGTTACTCATGAGATTGCAGTGAGCACAGAGCGCGCTGTAGATATGGATCATCATGTTCTGGTCGTTGATTCTCATGTCAAAGACGATGTGATCGCGCAAATTGCTTCCCGTGAGGGGCGCACTATTTTCTTTGTTAGAACCAAACATGGCGCAGATCGATTAACTGAAAAGTTAAAGAAGCTTGGCGTTGATGCGGGAGTCTTGCATGGTGGTCGAACTCAGAAGCAGAGAATGCGAGTTCTTGAGGCTTTCAAAATCGGAAAGAAGCGCGCATTGATTGCTACCGATGTGGCAGCTCGTGGAATTCACGTGGATGATGTTTCTTTGGTCGTACATATTGATCCGCCAGAGACTCATAAAGATTATCTTCACCGCGCAGGAAGAACTGCACGTGCTGGCGCAAAGGGAACTGTTGTATCTCTTGCCTCTTCAGGAAATCGCAAACGGGTACATAACATCGGTAAAGAAGCTGGTGTAAAAATGACTGAGACTCGTGTTGAATCAATGCACCCCGAGTTAATGCGAATTACCGGCGCGCAAGAACCTTCCGGAATTCCAGTTACCGATGAACCAA
>CAZYJU010000033.1:0-9397 GCA_964647945.1 uncultured Actinomycetes bacterium
CTTCATTTGAAATCCGTAAATTCCATAACCATGCTTTGAAGATCGGTCCAATGGGACTTGATCCACTCAAGCAAGAGATGGCTAATTGGAAGGGTAATTAAAGCTGAGTAATTAAAAAGAGCCCACAAACTTGTGGGCTCTTTTTTTATTTAGTTACATTTAAGGCAACGGCCCCTCCACACCGTTATTCCATTTATCCAAAGTGGTTGCAAGCGCCAGATACTGAACTCGATCTAAAGTTGCAAGGGTTGCATTTACATTTGCAATTAACTCAGCTGGTGTAGATGCTGCTGGGTAATCTGCGCCGTAATAAGCCTCATTGAGTAACGCTGCCACTGCTGCACGAAGCAGGATCTGAGCTGCGCCAGATAGCTTCGAACCACCTTGATAACCAAGTGCAGTCAACAAAGTATCTTTCGACTTGTTACCATCTAGATCCAAGATGCCCACTGAAAGCAATGAGCTTGGGATTGTGAATACTCCCTGTACAAATTGGGTTGGCAGATATCCACTTATCCAATCTTGAGGATGGTTCTTCCAGTAACCAGGAGTACGTCCAAACCAGTAACTCTTAATGGTTGCACTTGCACTTGCCGTAGCAGCGTTCTCTTCATTGTCCTTTGCACTTGCCGTCACGGTGTTGGTAAAGCTACTTCCGGCACCAATCACCAACAATGCAGTTGTGGTGCATTGAATATTGCCGCCAGCTGGAATTTGAACTCCAACTAATGCAAGGCACTCAGGACTCAAAGTAATCAAAGTATCAACCAATGAGGTAACTGTTACCGTCTCCAAACCAGTATTAGTGATTTTGAAGGTATAGAGCACGCTCTCACCAGTTGATCTAACAATGGTTGGATCTGCAACCTTGGTTATAGAAATGGTCGGCAAGATATCCTTGATGGTCACTGAAGCTGAGCCTGATGCAGAGGTGGTATTTCCCTCATTGTCTTGTCCATTTGCCGTGACCGTGTTGTTGAACGTAATTAAGGTCCAGTCCCCAATTTTCTTGGTGACTGCACATGTGTAACTGCCGTTGCCAGCAATTGTCTGTGACATCACGCAAGTTCCTTGGCCATTTAAATCCCCAAATTGGTCATCAACCAAAGTAGTAATCAAGACCGACTCTGCGCTGTTATTGGTGACAACAATTGTGAATGTCACATTCTCGCCAGATTCAAAGACGCTAGTTGGATTGGCAGTTTTCGTAACTGAGATATTTGGTAATACATCAGTGAAATTAACTGTGGCATCATCACTTCCAGATCCAGGATTATCCTCGGGATCATGACCAGTAACAGTGACCACATCTATATGTGCCGTCAAAGTATCTGATGCAAGTGTCTTACTGAAAGTACAGGTGTAAGTGTCACCTGCTGCAATTGTTTGTGGGGCAACACACGTACCGACCCCATTTAGATCCCCGAATTTATTATCTGAAATCGAAGTCATAATGAAGTTTTCAGGTGCCTTATTTTTCACACTAACCGTGAAAGTAACACTGCCACCTGTTTCAAGGGCACTTACGGGATCTGCTGTTTTAGTTACCTCAATATTTGGCAAGTAATCAACCAATACATTTGCAGAATCATTATCGGTGACTTGCGTCGTGCCATACATTCCAGTAACCACCGCTGTATTTGTCAGATTTCCAGTAATTGCTGGAGATTGGCAGGTGTATATGGATTGACCGGCAACAACCAATGCTCCGATGCTCTTACTGCATTCGCTAGATTGTGAATCAGTTACCTCTACCGAAGTTAAATCCACATTTCCAGTATTAGTTACCGTGATCGTAAAGGTAGCTTTTAAGCCCTCCGTAACAGTCTGAGTATCTGGAGTTTTCTGAACGTCAATCATCGGATTTGCACCAAAATAAGAGCTGCTATCTGTGGCAGTGGCGGTACTGCCATTCCAATCTCCATGAGCGGTGCCAATATTCACATAATTGCCAGCGACGGCAGTACCCGTTGCAGAACAGGTCATGTTTGCACCAATTGCAAGTGTAGAACTTGGGCAGACCACAGTTACCCCTTGATCATCGGTGACATAAACATTGTTGAGAACGCGATCGCCGGTATTGCTGACTTGATAGGTCCAAGTAATGGCGGTGCCGACCAAGATATTCGATCCATCGCTGCCGTTGGTTAATTTATTGATTGTAATCAATGGGGCGGGTGCGTCAATATTTACCGTAGCGCTATCGCTATCGGAAAATTGATTACCGCCTGCAGGTGTATCAAATCCACTAACCGTTGCGATATTAGTAACTACGGAATCTGTGGTGCCATTAAAGGAAGTTACATACTCTGCATACGCAGTTGCGCCAACCGCTAAATCATCCACTTGACCATCGCCATCAATATCAGTTAATCCCGATGTAAGTGATGCCGCGAAATCTGGATAATCTCCATTGTCATCCGCAATCTGTGAAATGTTATAAAGAGGAGCGCCGATTCTATTACCTGAGTTACTGTCATTTGTGACCGCATAACAAAACTTCACTGATTGTGTTGGTTCAATCAAGATAGATTCTTGTCCAGGGCAAATACCACCAACTGTAGTTACGGTTTTGGCAATCACAATTGAAGGTGCAGCCAATGCTTGAACACTCTTTAATGAAATAGTCTGTTCACCTGCGTTAAGTGATTCTGCTGGAGTCACTGCTGTTGATCCATTCTTCAAAACCAAGAAACCACTCTTAAATCTAAATTGGAGATTACCCGAAGGATTAGAACCTGACTGGCAATGCAATTTGGTATCGAGCCTAAGAACTAAAGTTTCACCTGCTTCTACACCGGTTAACCGAATGGTCTTTAAAAGCTCTGCACCCTTGGTGAACATATCGCCAGTCTGCGAAGAATTAATTATGGTTACCGAGCTGTTATCAGCCACTTGAACATTTGCAATATCACCAGCATTAAAAATTGATGCAACAGTCTCGCCTAGCGCTACGCCAGATGATCCAGTGGTATCCATTGAAATCGAATAATTCAAATCGAATGTCATTGCACCCATTGCGATCACATCCGCAGTATTAGGAATTTCAATTTTAGTTAAATAAGAAATCGTATCTTCACATGCAAAATTCTCTCCTTCTAAAGACTTTCTTATTTCGATATTTTCACGCCCTGCGCCCCAAAAACCACCACCAGATGCATGATCATAAGTTGTAGGTTCAGCTGCTGCTAAGGTAATTGAAATTGAATTTACTTGGGCGCTAGCAACATTAGCAAGTGGCACATATACCAATTGCAATAAAATCAATACTGGTGCAAGTAGAACACTTCCAAAAAATCTAAAACCTTTTCTCATGAAAATCCTCCTAATATTTATACCTGATATGCATATCGCTCGGTATAGTTGAATGATTTCCAACCTAAGCCAACAAAGGGCTCACAATCTCCTTGCAGAAAGTTCTTGAGAAAGAATTTATCGGATCTAAGACTTAATAAATAATTATTTTGATAGGTTATTGATTCTTTGTAGTAGCGTTGGATGGGTATAGTTGAAAGCTACATACAGTGGATGTGGCGTTAGATTCGCCAAGCTATCAGTCGAGATCTTGCTTAGTGCGCTTTTCATTGGCTCCACGTAATAAGTCTGCTTTGCATAGGTATCTGCCTGATATTCGCAATATCTAGACCAACTGTTGTTAATCAACCCTAAAAGCAGACTTAGGGGTGTAAATAGAATAAAGAAAGTTAGTGCAGATAGATGAAAACTAGATTGAACTGCGCCTAATGCTGTTGAAAGTTCATCAAATTGAAGTAACCAGCCAAGTAAAGCAAATGTCAGAAAGGTTTGGACATTGGTAGCAATAAACATGGATAAGGTGTGCTTGAGCTTGTAATGGCCTATTTCATGAGCCAGAACTGCCATCACCTCTTTAGTGCTTAGTTTTTCGATTAAAGTATCAAAGAGCACAATTGTTTTGCTCCTGCCAAGACCACTAAAGAATGCGTTGGCCTTGGTGGAGCGTTTTGAACCATCCATCACAAAGAGTCGACCAACTGAATAACCTTGGCTAGCACAATACTTTTCGATCTCTTGGCGCAATTCGCCAGCTTCTAGTGGTTTTAACTTGTTAAAAAGCGGCAAAATTAACGTAGTTCCAAACATAAACATGATTAGTGAGAATCCAGAAACTAAGACCCAAGCATAAATCCAGAAATTACTTCCTAGTTCTTGGTATAGCCAGAGCACTGCAGTCAAAATCGCACCGCCAATCACTGTCATCAAAATGGTACTTTTGATCGCATCCATTACAAAAGTCTTGGGCGTAGTCTTGTTAAATCCATACCTAGCCTCGATTCCAAAGATTGCATAGAGTTGAAAAGGCAGATTGATCCACCAAGAGATAATGCTCAATACCGCAATAAAAGCCAGAGAAATCACAATCTGATTATCGAAACGCTCGCGTACCCATTTATCAACAATTGCAAACCAGCCATTTCCAAGAGCCAAAATCATAATTGCAGTTGAAAATGAGGAGGTTAGAAATGCGAATCTGGTTTTCACCGCGCTATATTCGATTGAGCGTTCACGCTCCTTGGCATCATACAAATTAGATATTTTAGGATCTAATGGATTTCTTGCAGTGCTTTGATTTAGTACATCAAGCAAGGTCTCTAAAAGATAAGCAGCAATCACGATGATAATTAGCGCATTTAAAAGCATGTGCCAAGATTATCATCTGAATTATCAGTGAGTAGTTGTAGAACTTGAAATGCCGGTGTGGTGAAATTGATCAAACCAATTTCGCGCCGTAGCTAATAATTCATTTTCCGTCATTGAATACAAATTGGTATCTATAGCGCCAAATATTTTCTTTGCAACCTCTGGCCTATTACGCTCCATGAATTGGGTAAAACATAGCATCGCATTGGCCTTTCCCTCGCCATGGCCGATCAGCAAGATTTCATTAGCTTCTTTGACACTATCTGCGATTACATCAAAGTAACCCCAATCGGCAGGATCGGCAGAGTGCCCTCCTTGATGTTGAGTTTGGCGCACGTGATGATGCGAACCCTTGTCGGATGGCGCAAATATTCGCTCTGGCTTCTGATTCTTCTCAAGCCCAGTTGCCCAGATTCTTGCTTCGTTCCGGGTTAATGCAATCATTACAAATTTATTTCGTATATCGGGCATCATTTCCTTTTTTATAAACTTTGTTTTAAATTCAAGAAAAATTCCTAGATTAATTTCTGGAATAATCTCTTGATTCGTTTATATAAAGGTTAAATTGCGAAGTTCTTGATTACTTCTCAAAATAGGTAAGTGCTGATAATTACTACTAAATAGCTACAAAAGGTCTGCCAGATCACTACCAAGGAACTACCTCGTTATCCTCCCAAAGAAGCCCTGTTTGTGTCTTGCCAGGTATCAATTCACGTGATGCAAGCCAAACTGCAGTTGCTGCACCCTCTTCAGCGGAGCGAGGCGCGTTCTCTCCACCCATATCTGTGCGCGAATGATTTGGGCAGATTGCATCAACCCAAAGCCCGCGAGAACCGTGACCAGATTCGTGAGCTAAATTTCTAACTAACGCATTAACTCCGGCCTTTGAAATTCGATATGGCGCAAGACCGCCCGCATTTCCAGGGCCAGACATTCTTCCGAGGCATGCGCTATAAATAATTATGCGCCCATTTCGCGCTTCGGCCATCTTTGCGCCGACTTCATTGACGATCGTAAAGACTGAATCAAGATTAATTGTCATGACCCGATTCCACTCTTCATCAGTGGTTTTCAAAGTTTTAGAGAGTCGATCTGACATCACTCCATGTGCAAGCATCAATACTTCCGGTACTCCATATTTTGCAACTGCTGATTGAAATACCTTTCGGGTCTGATTAATGTCGGCTAAATCCACCAATTCAAAAGATGAATCTAGTTCTGAGGCTGCTGCTGAAAGCTTCTCTTTATCTTTTGCAAAGAGAATTATTTGATGGCCCTGCTCTTTTAGCGCTTTTGCAGTTGCAAAGCCCAGGCCGCGTGAACCCCCAGTTACAAAAGTTAAAGTCATGGGGCTAGTTAAGCACTATAAATTGGCAAGTAAAGACTGCATGTACTCTATTTCAGCAGTCTGTGTAGCGATGATTGCTTTACCTAATTCTGCTACTTCAGAATTCTTTGAGTCATCGATCATTTTAGCCATATCAATTGCACCTTCATGGTGTTTGATCATTCCTTCGAGGAATAAGCGATCAAAATCTTTTCCAGTGGCGGCTCTTAAGTCGGCAATCTCTTGTTCATCCAACATTCCCATCATGGTATGTCCCATATGAGTGCTGGCATCAACACCATCCCAACTCTTCATTTGAGCAATCTCTGGTGCTTGCGCATCTTTGATTTCCTGCGCCAACTTCAAAATCTCAGGATTAGTTGTATTTGTTAATGCGATATCTGACATCACAATTGCTTGTTCGTGGTGCGGAATCATCATCTCCGCAAACATGATGTCCTGAGAACTATATTCGGATGTTTTTTCAGTATTTGATGAACAGGCGCTCAAGGTCAGCACAGCAAAAATTGAAAAAAGAATTGTGTGTAAAAGTTTTGATCGAAGTTTCATCGCAATTAGCCGACTGTTGCAACGCCGCGAGCTACCTTGATTGGCACTCTAGGTAGTCGCGAAGTGGCTGGTCCCATAACTAGCGCACCATTGGCTTGGAACTCAGATCCGTGGCCCCCATTATCGCTTTCACATTTCCAACCAGTATCGGTGCGGCTGACGACTATCTGTTGATGTGGGCAAGTTAAATGAAATGCAATGTAAGAGGAAGCGCCAGTTCTAGTGATAGCAGCTGGCCTTCCCTTTACATTTCCAATATTTACCGATCCACCGACTTTTGCAAGTTCTGGGATGTTACGCAAGGTAACTGAAACGCGTCCATTTGCCAATCGTTTTACTGCAGTGTTTGCAGCTGCTGGTAGCGCTCCTAGGCCACTCAAGGCCACGATTGCACAAGCACCTGAAATTACTGTTCTGCGACTAACTTCTGCCATTTCAATTACCTTGCTCTCAATAATTACTACTTCTTAGCTGGAATCTTTGAGTAAAGCGTAACATCTGCAGTTGCAAAGGCTAAGCCCTCAGGCAAAGAACCTTCTGGTAATCCAAGTAAAGATGCAAGGGCAGCTGCAATACCTGGGGCAAGAGATAGCTTTGCACCAGCATAGGCAGTCGTTCTCATCTTAGTTTTACGATCATTAGTTACCTTTGCCTTCAATTCACTGCCATTTGTTATAGCTAATGTTGCAATCGCTTGATTAGAACTCTGAGGAATGACGGTATTGATTACACCATTCTTAAGGTCAATTAATGGATTGCGAAGTTGTACTTGTTTATTGTTGGCAGTATTGAAGAAGACGATATTGCTACCGACATGTTCGACACCAGTTTTAGTACCTGTCACCGGCACATGCATAACCATCTGTCCATCTGATGATCCAATTGATTCACCCATAACTCCCGCAGTCGCGCCACCTTGTACATAAATGACGACTCCAGCGTTTTCAAGGGTTGCAGTAATTCCTGCCAAAGTCTTTATATGAGTCATGCTCTGCCCTGGCTTTGCAGCATCTGCATTTGCTGGGCTAATTCCTGCGCTGGCCGCGATAAGCACGGCTGCGGTTAATCCAGTTATTCTTTTTGCTGTCTTACGCATAACAAGCTCTCCTCATGTTTAACGCGATTCTTATCGCATTGGTAGTAAAACAGATTTGTTCAATTCAATATTCCTTCCATACCCGTCAATCACCGGAGTCGGTGTCCGATTTAAATGTAATTGAATGCAATTAATAGTTAAGATGCCTCCTTATGTCGGCGCAAAATAAGCTTGGAAGTGATTTCTCTCGCATTTGGTCTGCGAGCCTAATCACAAACTTAGCTGATGGAGTTTTAAGACTTGCCGCTCCACTTTTGGCAGTCTCATTAACTGAAGATCCGGTCCTAATCAGTTTGCTCTCCGCATTATCACTTCTACCTTGGCTCTTCTTTGCAATTCCAATTGGTGCTTTTGTAGATCGAACAGATCGTCGTAAAGCTTTGATATTTGGAAATCTACTCCGAACAGTTATTAGCTTATTCGTTGCATTCTCAATTTCTCAGGACTTCATAAATATCTGGGTCTTCCTGTTGGCTGTTTTTGCAATTGGTATCTGTGAAGTTTTGGTAGATACAACTTCACAATCAGTCTTGCCACAAATACTTGAGAAGAAAGATTTTGAGAAGGGTAATTCTCGTTTACAAATCTCTGAAGTAATCGTCTCTCAATTTGCTGGCTCACCACTTAGTGGATTTCTGTATGCAATCATGATTGCGCTTCCATTCTATTTTTCAACTGCTGGATTTCTGGTCGCTGCAGTTGTAATCGCTGCTGTTCCATTTGTGAAAGATGTCAGCTCAATACATGCTGATGACGAAGGAAAAGAGAAATTGGGGCTATGGGGCGATATCAAATTTGCTATGTCATATATCTACAATGATAAACACATCTTTCCAATCGTAGCTATTACAACTAGCTTGGGATTCTTCTTCTCACTTTCAAATGCCATCGCTCCATTATTTGTATTGAAAGAATTAGCAGTACCTCCTTCCTTATTTGGAGTGGTGCTTGCAATACAAGGAATTGGAGCGCTAGCAGGTTCAGTGGCTGCTCCTAAGATTTCAAAGTTACTTGGTCGCGGCAGAGCGCTTGGATTTAATTTGATAATTGCTTCTGCGATGATCGTATTTACTGGTTTATCACCGAATGCTTATATCTTTGTTGCGGTACAAGTTATTGTGGGATTTACTATCTCTATCTGGAACATACTTTTGATGTCCGTTTATCAATCACTAATCCCAACACATTTATATGGTCGAATTCATGGTGCAAGAAGGACCATGGTTTGGGGTTTGATGCCAATCGGTTCGGTAATCGGCGGCTTTATTGCTAAAGGTGGATTGCGCCTTCCGTTCTTAATTGGTGGCGTGATTGCGATTGTTATCTCGGTGATCTCTTTTCGTAGAGTTGTTCATGTTGGCGATGAATCCGCCAGCGTAAATAGCTAATGTTCACTTAGCTTTTGTAGGTTATCGTCGCCTGGTGAGCACATTTGGAAAGGTAGCCTTAGTCGGGTCAGGTGAATATTTACCTGCGATGCTCGAACTTGAGCGTGATCTTTTAAACGCTGGTAATTCAGATCGATATGTTCAAATTCCAACGGCAGCTGGGCGCGAAAGTGCTAACCGCCTAGATTTTTGGCGTGAACTTGGTTACGAACAAGCTAAACGATTAGATGCCAATCCAATCTTTCTACCGATATATAGTCGGGAAGATGCTTTTAACGATGACTTAGTAAAGCAAATCGATGGTGCTGGACTAATTTATTTAAGTGGCGGCGATCC
>CAZYJU010000034.1:0-7359 GCA_964647945.1 uncultured Actinomycetes bacterium
CATGCAACTAGCTTAGGTGCGAAGGATAAGTAGGATTCTCCTTCGATGATTTTTTTGCGAAGGGATTGAGATAAAACCTCATCACCTGCTTTAGCGCCTTTTAGCGCTGATTCTGCACTGTCGTAATGCCTTGCTATTAACGCAGCGCCTTTCTCTCCTATGCCCTTTACGCCAGGAAGTCCATCACTTGGATCCCCTCTAAAAGTTGCAAAAAGTCCATATCGATCACCAGGAATCTCATAGCGTTTAGCTACCCAATCTCGGTTTACTAAATCGTGTTGTGAAATTCCTTTTGCCAAATAGATAACTTGAACATCGGGATCATCGCTAACCAATTGGAAAAGATCTCGATCGCCGGTGACAATGCGAATTGGCCCTGGCTCTGTTTTTGCATATGTAGCCATAACATCATCCGCTTCGTAGTCATCTACGCCAACAAGTGGGATGCCAAAGGCATCGAGCAAATCCAACAGAATTGGTATTTGCGGCGTGAGCAGATCAGGTTCTTCTTCCCCCTCTCCCTCAGCTTCTAATCTATTTGCTTTGTAATCGGGAAAGAGCTCTACGCGCCAAGAAGGACGCCAATCACCGTCTATGCAGGCGACTAGTCGATTTGGTCTGTACATCGAAATCAATCTAGCGCTCATATCAAGATACCCACGAATGGCATTTACTGGCGTGCCATCAGGTGCAACCAAGGTATCGGGCATCCCGTAATAAGCGCGATACCAGAGCGAGCCACTATCTAAGAGCATCAAACTCACGCTAGTCCTCCAAGATAAACGACCACTCCTCGATCCAATTTCTTAATTGCAGAATTGCACTTCTCTCGTAACTCAGGTTGTGCAATGGACACTTGATTAAGAAGATCAATCAATTGCTTCATTGCGCGTACGAAATCACCTACCGAGAGATCAGAGTTACGAAGAACAGAGTTTAAACCATTGCCACTTCCCCATCTATGTACAATCCAACAGAAGCCAAAATCTGGTTCTTTCTGAGTTTTCAATGAATATTCACTCTCTAGGTTATGTAGCTTGGACCAAACTTTAACAACGGTTTCCAATCCCTCTTGTACCGCGGTGTTTGGAATCTTTGGAGCTTCAGGCTTACGGGACTCGAAGATATACACCGAAAGCAAACTAGCTAATTCGATATCGGTCAATTTATTGAAGAGATCCAATTTAATGACTTCTGCGATCGCAAGATCTGATTCTGCGTAGATTTTTGAGAGCATCCGTCCTGAGTCAGTCACCTCATCTCCAGATAGGTAACCCAGCAGATTGAGTACTTCGGTAATTCGATCAAATGTTTTAGCAATCACATTAGTGCGAGACTCAACTCGAGCGATAAGACTTTCATTCTCCCGAATAAGACGATCTGCACGTTCTGCGATTCGAGCATGCGACTCACGATCATTACAACTATGGCAAGGATGCTGTCGTAACGCCTTTCGATAATTTGAAAGCTCAACTTCTAAATGAGCCCTTTGCCGATTATCGATTCTACTTCGTTTAGATAGCAAAGTCTCCGCTTGCTTTATCTCTCTACGTAATTTGGCGTACTCTGTGAAATTACCAAGATGGCAGAGCGAGTCTGTTTTGTATTCGGAGATTGCTTCTTGGTTCTTGCGAATCTGCTTATCTAAGCCGACCACTGCCCTATCCGCTTGAAATTGAGCAAAAGATGATTTCAGGGAATTTCTAGCCACATCTCTTCCGTATCGATCCAAGAGATTAATTGCCATGTTGTAAGTTGGCGAAAAGGAACTGCGAAGTGGATAGGTTCGGGTAGCTGCAAGTCCTGCGGCTGATGCCGAGTCAACACTTGGTGACCATTGAATTACGGCATTACCTTCGATGTCGATCCCGCGTCTTCCTGCTCGGCCAGTTAATTGGGTGAATTCACCTGGGGTAATTGGAACATGGTTCTCACCATTCCACTTACTTAACTTCTCCAAGAAAACTGTCCTAGCTGGCATGTTGATACCAAGCGCCAAGGTTTCCGTTGCAAAAATTGCTTTAAGCAGACCTTTTTGAAAGAGCTCTTCGACACAAGATTTGAATACCGGTAATAAGCCCGCATGATGAGCTGCAATCCCACGTTCGAGCGCACCTAACCATTCCCGATGGCCAAGCAACTCTAGATCCTCCATTGAGAGCGTTTCTGTATATCTAGCAGCAATGGCTTTAATGGTCTCACGTTCTTCGGTGGTGGTTAATCGCAAATTTGCGGCAAGGCATTGCTTCACTGCTGAATCACAACCTTGTCTTGAAAAGATAAAAGTGATGACCGGCAACATCTGGTAAGAGCTCAATTTTTCAATCACTTCCGGTCTATTAAGTCGACTCTCATCTTCGAAACGGCTGCGACCCTTCGGCGCTCTGATTCTCCTTAGCGCTTCTCGTTCGCTTCTAAAAAGAGATTGATTTACCGTGCCATCTTCATTAAAAAGATCAAGCAAGCGATTTCCAATCAATACATGCTGATACAAAGGTACTGGTCTGTTTTCCGAAACTATCACTCGCGTATTTCCGCGAACTTCCTGAAGCCAATCACCAAATTCCTCAGCGTTTGAAACGGTGGCAGATAAAGAGATCACCTGGACGCTCTCCATCAAATGGATCAGTACCTCTTCCCAGACCGCTCCTCTGAACTTATCGGCTAGGTAATGAACTTCATCCATGACCACATACCCGAGATTATTTAGAGTTGATGAGTTGGTGTACAACATATTGCGCAAAACTTCAGTAGTCATAACCAAGATCTCGGCGTTACTATTGATGTTGTTATCACCTGTTAATAACCCGACTCGAGAATCACCAAATCTATCTACAAATTCTTGGTACTTTTGATTTGATAGCGCTTTGATTGGCGTTGTGTAGAAACATTTCTTACCAAGTTCTAACGCTAAGTAAGCAGCAAATTCTCCTACAATCGTCTTACCGGCGCCCGTGGGAGCGGCAACTAGAACCCCGTCGCCCTCTTCTATTGCATAACAACCTTCAATTTGAAAATCGTCGAGGTCGAAATCGAAAGAAGAAAAGAAGCTGGTGGCCTTCGGGTGTTTTCCTTTGTTCTTACTTGCCGCATACCTCTCAGCTGGCGTCATGGCCTCCATGTTTTAAGTGCTCCTGGTGCAATATTTATCTCGGCTGGTAGCGGACCAATTCTTTCACCATCTGCATAGCAAACTGCGGTCGCTTCTATGGTGATGCTTTTAACCCTTTTAATCTCAACTTGGGGATGGTTAACGTGCTCGCCTTTGTAAACTGACGGAAAAATTTGAACAAACTCTCTCTTAGAAACTGGGTTTAAAATCATCAAATCCAAATATCCATCCTGCAAATCGGCATCTGGGCAAACCAACATGCCACCACCGTATGAACGACCATTTCCTATCGCTATTAACATGGCTTCTCGTTCCATGGCTTGCCCATCAAGGGAGAATCGATAATTTAGAGGTTGAAATTTTGGCAACTCTAGAGCCATTGCCACGTTGTATTTACTTGGACCCTTCGGCCATTTCATTTGATTAGCGCGTTCATTGACTAAGGAATCAAATCCTGTAGATGCGATTGCGCCATAATATTCACCATCGATCTCGCCCAAATCAATTCGCTGCTGTTCCTGCATGATCGCAGCCCAAAGTGGTTCTAGTGGCTTGGTTGGATCCCAGCCAAGCGATCTAACAAAATCATTACCTGTTCCTGCAGGTATTGTGGCAACTGGTAGTGAGTTAGAGACAGCTATTTGCAACACCATATGAATTAAGCCATCTCCACCGACTGCAACAATTCCCTGCACCTCATCAGAAGTGCTTACAACTGCGTTCTGGAGATTGTCTTTGAATATCTTCGAATTAGCGCCTGTGACGATTCGATATCGGATGGATCTTTCAGTCAGATAATTCGATACTACTTGACCTACCCTTGCGCCGTTACCTCTACCTGAGGTTGGATTAATCGCTAGCAGCCACATTGCGACGACGGTCGTTAAGTAGCGCGATTCCACCAGCCGCGAAATAGAAGGCGATCAAAGGTAGTGCCAGCAATAACATTGTTAGCGGATCTGCAGAGGGCGTAAAAGCAGCGACGAAGAAGGTTATGCCAAAAATCCACATTCTCCAGGGGCGGAGAATAGTTTTACCAGAAACTGCTCCAAGTAAATTCAGAGTTACTAGGAAAACTGGCAATTCGAAAGCTAGCCCGAATAAAAGAATCACTCTTAATACAAAGTCCAGATAATCTGCAAAATTAATCAAATTTTGTAATTGAGCTGGCGTAAAACCAAAAAGCACCCGAATAGCAACTGGAAGTATTGTGTAACCTAGAAATACCCCAGCTGAGAAGAAAGGGGTTGCAGCGAGAAGAAAATAGAAAGCTCTCAATTTCTCGTGCTTATGTAAACCTGGTGCGATAAAAGCCCAAATTTGATAGATCCAAAGAGGAGCTGTGACAATTAAACCAACTATCAATGAGACTTTGATTTGCAAATTTATTGGGCCAAGGACACCATTTACGAAAAGTGCACCACACTTATCGGCTCCGGTTGCTTGATCTAACTTGAGATCACAAACTGGTGTGGCTAATTGAGCAACGATTTCATTATAGAAAAACCAACTAGCGATAAAACCAAGCGCAACAATTATCGAAGCGCGGAATACTCGATTGCGGAATTCGGCTAGATGTTGAAGGAGCGGCATAACGCCGCTTTGGGTGCTAGCCACGTTTTACTTGTCGGATTCGTCCTTAGGCTCTTTATCTTTATCTAGCGCCTTTGGTTCGCCCTTGCCCTCTTCCTTATCTGACTTCATCTCAGTCTTGAAGATTCGAAGTGACTTAGCTACCGATTTAGCAGAATCCGGGAGACGTTTTGCTCCAAAGAGAATCACAAGCACTAGGACGAGAAGCAGAATGTGTGAAGGTTCGCGTAAAAACATAGGGATAGATTACCCGAGATATAGATTTTTACCAGCCTGCGCCCGCTTAGCCAATTCCGCTCTTAATTCTGGGTCAATTAGCTCGATACTGCCACCTAGGGCTAAAGCTTCGCCTATTAACCATTCTCTTGAGTAGAAGGAAATCTCCTGGATAACTTTTTCGTGATTATCTTCGATGTTTAAACCAAGAATCTCACGAACAAGCCTAATCTCTTTATGAATCTTTATTGAGGTGGAAAGTTTCTCACTTGAGCTTGAAACATCGTTAGGTATCAATGCTTTGATATCTGTCAGTGCCAAGGATTCAATTCGGTCTAATTTGAAAGTTCGACGCGCTTGGGCAGTCTGACAATAGCCCTTCATGTAGGTGAAACCGTGCTCCACATATAGCTCATAGGGAATTACATTTCGTTCTTTTCCTTTGTAACTAATATTGATGATCAGATTTTTTTGAATCGCGTTCTCTATCTCAACAATATATTTATCTGAATGTGAGGGCTGTACGGCAATTTTGGTCGCTAATTTTGCTTTGAGTCTCTCAAGAAGATTCTTAGCAGTTTCGTTACCATCACTTGCAATGATCTCAAGTCCCATAACTAAAGTTGCCAGTTCAACCTGCGAGAGAGATCTAGGTTGCTTCAATTCATCTGCATTTCTGACGTAGACATATCCATCTTCAAAGGCAAACTCCATAAGCTCCAACGGAGTTTGCCCAGGAAGGCCACAGCAATAGAGCAACCAAAGATCCTTTTCAATTTCGGCTACAGTGACGTTAAATCTCTTTGCTAAATCAGCTATAGCAATTCCTTGGTGACTTGAGATGAACGGAACCAGATCAATTAATCTGGCTAGCCTTTGATTACCTTGCATGCAAACTCGCCAATTCGCTTAGCGCCTTAGTTACCTCTGAAACTAAGGAGATTGGTTCTAGTACTTTGATATCGGGGGTAAGTTTCAGAATCTCATATCGAGCAGCTGCTTCAGACTCGAAGGTGACGCTAAATTTTTGCCACTCCTCGCCCTCATCGATAAGTCTGCCTTTTGAAGCTAACTCAGGACTGCGATCTCTCCTGATCTCGATTAGAGCCTCAAAACTCGGGAAGTGTACTTTGGGAAGCGATATCTCACGTCTTTCAAATGTTCTCTTCGTAAATTTTATGTCGCCGGAAATGCGATCAAATCGATAGCTTTTGAATTGATCTGAATTAATATCTAAAGCGAACAAATACCATTTACTCCCCTTTGAATATATACCGTGCGGGGCTAGCACCTTTAGCTCAACATTAGCCTCAGAATTTACATAGTTAACTTCAATAACTTTAGAAGACTCAATGGATTCTAAGATCTCAATAAAATGGTTGGGCGCTCGTAAAGGTATAGTGTTCAAATTGAAGTTCTCGAAATCCGAGGCGATACCAAGGGATTCCAAACGTAGCGATGTGTTACGAGCCAAATCCGATATCGCACTTTCGCGCCAGGCTTCCGCTGCTAGAGCCAAAATGGAAACTTCTTCGGAAGTTAATGGACCTAAATTGAAACGGTATCGCTCTGGTGCAATCCGATAACCAATTTCGTCCTCAAAGAGTGGGTCGATACTTTTCATCTCAATCTCAATACCGAGCGCTCGTAATTCTTCCTTATCTCGTTCGAACATTCGATCTGCAGCTTCAGGGCTTCCGTCATAGCCCGTAACTGCTTTAAAGATCTGTGGTTTCGTTAGATACTTTTTGGTGGCTAGTAGCGCGATCACCAAATTAACAAGGCGACTATTCTTCTCCGAGGCCATATGCACCCTTAGATGGTCTTCTTCTTCTAGCAAGTAATTGCGTATTCGGAGCTATCCTCCGAGCAAATATTAAGAATCCAGTATGCGCAATCATTCGATGTTCTGGCCTTACCGCCAAACCTTCATGATGCCAAGGTCTTATTAGCGATTCGAAACTCTCTGGCTCAGTGAAGCGTCCGTCTGTCTTTAGACCTTCAGCAACATTTGAAAGTTGCGTGGTTGTTGCAACGTACGCCATGTATACGCCACCTGGAACTAAAACTTTAGCTGCTAAATCAATACATTCCCACGGCGCTAGCATGTCGAGGATTACACGATCGTACTTCTCTGAAAGGTCTTGATCTTGGAGACTGCCAATAGTTAAGGTCCAGTTGGTAGGTAGCCCATTGAAATAATGCTCTACATTTGATTTAGCGTTGTTCGCAAATTCTTCGCGACGCTCAACCGAATGAACCGAACCTTTCTCTCCCACCGCGCGTAATAAAGAAAGTGTTAGCGCACCGCTACCTACTCCGGCCTCTAATACTTTTGCTCCGGGGAAGATATCTGCAAATCCAACTATTAAAGCGGAATCCTTTGGATAAACAATGGTGGCACTTCGAGGCATTGTTAAGACATAATCGGTAAGAAG
>CAZYJU010000034.1:7459-9269 GCA_964647945.1 uncultured Actinomycetes bacterium
GTTCAGCACCATTGGGAATTACTAAAAGATGAGTATCAACAGCTTTCTACATTGATCTCAAGCGAGGTCGAATGGATAGATCGAATCAATTCGCTACTTGAGAGCTATTTTCAATTAGAAAATCCGCAAACATTCGAGCCAACACATATGGAAGCGCATCTTGAATTAGAACCCATAGAAGATCTTTTGCTTCATGGCTATGTAGATCGAATAGATATTGCTCCCACCGGAGAGGTGCGAATTGTTGATTACAAAACAGGTAAATCTCCGAAGCCTGGGTATGAGGAGAAAGCGCTCTTTCAATTACGATTCTATGCCTTGCTTTGGTGGCGATTACATGGAGAAATTCCAAAGGTAATTCAACTTCTCTATTTATCGGATCAGAAAACATTGCGTAGCTCCCCTACCTTGACCGAACTAGAGAGAACGCAAGCAAAAACCATACAAGTTGGTAAGGATATTCGAACCTCTCTGGATAAGAATTACTGGCCAACTCAAAAAAGCAGACTTTGTGATTGGTGTAGTTTTAAAAATATCTGCCCAGCATTTAATTGAACCACTGCGCGTAATATTCATTTAATTGATCCATAGATAGCTCTTCTAGTGAACTGATTACCTTGGTTTGGTCATCGGGTTCTATTTTCACCAGGTGCGGAACCGAGATAACGCGGGCCCCGCTAGCTCGAGCTGCAGTTACTCCAGTAAGTGAGTCTTCAAGAATTAGAGATCTACGAATTTGTGCGCCAAGAAGCTCTGCTGCCTTTAAATAACCTTCGGGATCGGGTTTAGTTCTATTTACTTCATCCGCAGAGATGATTGTCTTAAAAGGAATTGGTTTGATGTGACTCAATGCTGCTTCAACGATTACTCGTGGACTTGCTGAAACTAATGCAAGAGGAATGTTGTGATTAGTTAGCAGCTCAATCAATTCGCGTGCTCCCGGCATAAACACGGCGCGAGTACGAACTTTCTCGGTCATCAATTCAACCAAACGTCGGTGGAAAAAAGGCCCGCTCTCCTGACCATTTACAAGGTCAGACATGTACTGGCCGACTTTAGATAACGGACCCCCTAAGCAAAAAGCCTGGTCTTCGACCGTCCATTGGTAGCCATATTCTGCAGTTAGTTCGGTCTCCGCTTCCAACCATTGCGGTTCGGAGTTGATGGTCAATCCATCCATATCAAAGAGCACTGCTTCGAAAAATTGGCTCGTCATCGGGACAAGGTTACCGTAAGGTGTTCTTGTGCTTATTCATCGAATTCCTGAGTTGCGTGATCCAATCGTAATCTGTGCATTTAACGGTTGGAATGATGCAGGAGAAGCCGCAACAGGCGTAATTACTCACTTGATGAATATTTGGGGTATGGAATTATTAGCAGAGACCAACTCTGAGGATTTTTACGATTATCAACAAATTCGTCCGACCATTTTCATGGACAATTCTGAGATACGCCGCATCAATTGGCCGAATACCAATATTTATCTATCAAGACATCCAAACTTATTAAATGATTTCGTTTTTGTAATCGGGCCAGAACCCTCTTTTAAGTGGCAAAGTTTTGCTGATCAACTGATTGATCTATTTGAAGATTTAGATGTGAATCTAATGGTGAATTTGGGGGCGTTACTTGCGGATGCACCTCATACCCGTCCCATTTCAGTTACTGGCACTAGCGCCAATCTTGAAATTTCAAAATCGTATGGATACCAACCAAGTAGATATGAAGGGCCTACTGGCATCTTAGGAATCCTACAAAATCGTGCCGAGGTTCGAGAGTTAGATGCGATCTCACTTTGGGCTGCACTACC
>CAZYJU010000035.1:0-9226 GCA_964647945.1 uncultured Actinomycetes bacterium
TATTCGTAAGCAACTTTTGCAAGAAGCACGATTGCCAATATCAAAAATGGCTGGAAAACAATTGCGTAGAAGGTGAAAACTGTCCGTTCTTGAAAGAAGAACCAAGGCAGATAACCTGCCACGATTCCAATAAATGGAATCAATACTCCAAGATCTAATTCACGCATGGCAAAGTTGTGAAGGTTTGCTCCAATTAGAAATAGCAAAGCAATCGCTCCCAACCACCAGAGAATTGGCGTGCCAATTGCCAAAACCTCTTGGGCGCAACTTTTTGCACCGCAACCTTTGGGAGCTTCATAGAAAAATGAGGTGGGACGCCCCATCACAATCCAGCTCCAAGGGTTTGCTTGGTAAGAATGATTTTCGGTAAGTCCAGTATGAAAGTTAAGCATCTCGCGGTGGTAATTAATTAATGATGCAAATGGATTTGATTTTGAATTTCGATCCCAGCCATTGTCTGAACTAAACCAACCAACCCAACTTATTAAGTAGATGAAAACGGATGTAGCTCCAACTCGTAATACCCGTAGGAGATTTTTGTTTAATATCAATTCAATAATTAAGAATGCGACAATAAAGTAAAGCGCGCTCCATTTTGAGCCCATGGCGAGCCCCAAGTAAATGGCAAACGCTAGATAATTCCCTTTCAGCCAAGCATTAACTGATAGCAAGATGAATAAAGTTAAGAAGATATCTAGTAACGCAGTTCGGGACATTACTAGATTTAATCCATCTAAAGCCATCAATATCGCAGCGAGAGTTGCCCACTTATTTTCGTGGAAGATGCGTTGAGCGATCTTGGCAGTTAAATAAACCGTTAATGTTCCTGCAATTACGGCAGCAATTCGCCACCCAAATTCGTTATCGCCGAAAATTCTTATGCCAGAGGCGATTAACCATTTGCCAACTGGAGGATGAACCACAAATTCCGACTTACCATCCGTTAATTCAACGCCGTATTTAAGATAATCACGTGCTCCATCAACATAATAGAGTTCATCAAAAACCAATCCTTTAGGTGTGGAAAGGTTAAATACTCGCACCAGGAATGCCACGAAGGTGATGGCTAGCGCTGGAAACATAAGTAAAGAGTAGATGAGATGATTCTGCACATGAAGTTGCAACTTGCGGGAACCCCACTAGGTAACCCCAAAGATGCCTCGATTCGGTTGATTGAAGCGATTAAGGCTGCCGATGTAATTGCGGCAGAAGACTCTCGGAGATTTCAAAGACTCTGTCAGGATCTAGAGATATCGACCAATGCCAAAGTTCTTTCCTTTTTTGAAGGAAATGAAAGTGGTCGCACTTCAGAATTAATCGATTTACTTAAGCGAGATCTAACTGTATTAGTAGTTACTGATGCAGGGATGCCAACTGTAAGCGACCCAGGTTTCAAGTTAGTTAGGGCTGCGATAAATGAGGGAATCCAAGTAGAGGTAATTCCTGGACCAAGTGCGGTTACAACCGCAGTTGCGTTATCAGGTTTGCCAACAGATCGTTTCACTTTTGAGGGATTTGTCCCAAGAAGCGAGAGCGGTCGAAAAAAGTTCTTTGAAGATTTGAAATTTGAAACTCGAACAATTGTGATTTTTGAAGCGCCACATAGGTTGATAGAGACTTTAGAGGTGGCAATGAATGTCTTGGGTAGTTCGCGCGAAGCGGTCATCTGTCGTGAAATGACAAAAACTTACGAGGAAGTCGTCCGCGGAACATTTGAAGAACTTAACCTTTGGGCAGGGTCAAAGGAGATATTGGGAGAGATCACAATCGTAATCAGTGGCGCTGCAACTGATGCAAAGTTCGCCACCGAACAAGAAATAATCGCGAAAGTTCAAGAATTCGAAGCAGTCGGGATGGAACGCAAAGAAGCAGTTGCTGCGGTCGCAAAAGAAATGGATTTACCAAAGCGCCAAGTCTTTGATGCCATGATTCGCGCTAAGAAAAGCCAAACAGAGAGCTAGTTATTTAATCTGGTTATTTAATCGGATTGCTTTATCTGGCTATTTAATTAGGAATTGAAGAATTAGAGATTAGAATAGTCAGATGACCAAGAAGGCTTATTACGTAACTACGCCTATTTATTACGTAAATGATGCACCTCATATCGGCCACGCATACACCACCGTTGCTGGTGATCTCTTAACTAGATGGCATAGACAAAAAGGCGAACCAACCTGGTACTTAACTGGCACAGACGAACATGGTCAGAAGGTTATGCGCACTGCGGATTCCAATGGAGTAGCGCCTCAAGAATGGGTCGACAAATTAGTTAAGGATGCATGGCTTCCAAACTGGAAAGCGCTAAATATCGCAAATGATGATTTCATTAGAACTACGTCTGATCGCCACAAAGTCAGAGTGCAGAAATTTCTACAAGAGTTAAAGGATAAGGGATTTATTTACTCTGGAAAGTTTGAAGGCCCATATTGTGTTGGCTGTGAAGAATTTAAATTACCTGGTGATTTATTGGAAGAGAATGGTCAGAAAGTTTGTCCGATTCATGGAAAACCAGTTGAAATAGTCGACGAAGACAACTGGTTTTTTAAGCTATCTGATTTCAAAGAGGCACTACTTAAGCGTTATAAGGAAAATCCAAGCGCTTGCGAACCTGAGAGCGCTAGAAATGAAGTGATCTCATTTCTAGAAGGCGAAGTGCGCGACTTATCGATCTCACGATCTACTTTCTCGTGGGGTATTCCAGTTCCTTGGGATACCAAACAAGTTGTATATGTCTGGTTTGATGCACTTTTGAATTATGCGACTGCAGTCGGATTAGGCGATGACATTGAAACTGAAGGTGGCAAGAAATTTGCAGAAACCTGGCCAGCAGATGTGCACCTGGTCGGAAAAGATATTTTGCGCTTTCATGCCGTAATTTGGCCAGCGATGTTGATGGCTGCCGGCTTACCAATTCCTGAGAAGGTATTTGCGCATGGCTGGTTACTTGTAGGCGGTGAGAAGATGTCAAAGAGCAAGCTCACCGGCATTGCGCCATCTGATATCACTTCACACTTTGGAGTAGATGCATTTCGTTATTACTTTATGCGCGCAATTCCATTTGGAAGCGACGGTTCATTCTCTTGGGAAGATATGGCTGCTCGCTACACCAGCGAATTAGCGAATGATTTTGGAAATCTTGCTTCACGGCTAACTGCAATGATTGAGAAGTATTGCGACGGTGCGATACCAGCACCAACAGATGCCAAAAACAGTGGCCCATTAGCGGAACTATTGACCAAAACAGTTGCTGATGCCGATAAAGCCATGTGTGCCTTGGATTTCCAAGGCGGAATTCTTGCAATCATGGAATTTTGTAAGCGGATCAATCTTTATGTAACTGAGACTGAGCCATGGTCACTAGCCAAAGATGAAGCTAATCACGGAAAGTTAATGGAAGTTTTGTACAACACCGCCGAAGGAATTCGGGCACTAGCTGTACTTTTGCATCCAGTGATGCCAGAAACTTGTGAAAAGCTTTGGCAGAGTTTGGGCGCCGATCAATCTATCGGATCAATTAGCTCGCAAACTATCGCAACTGTAGCTAATTGGGGAACGCTGCCTGCAAATAGCAGAGTCACAAAGAGCGCACCGCTCTTTCCTAGATTGGAAGATTAGTTGGCAGACCGCCACAATCGCGATCTAGATCGCAAACCTGCTGTAGCACCAGAGCCATTGAGTGTTCCAGCAATTGATGCACATGCTCATCTAGAGATAGTTACAAATACCGAGCCTGATTCTCCAGAAGTCGCGAAAGTAATTGAAGATGCGCACGCAGCAGGAATTACTAGATTGGTTCAAGTTGGGTATTCTGCAGAGCAATCGAAATGGTGCGTGAAATTAGCAGAGCACTTCCCAGGAAAAGTTTTAGCCGCTGTTGCTCTACATCCAAATGAAGCGCCAGTAGTACCTGATTTGGAGAGTGACCTAAAAATAATCTCTGATTTAGCAGTTCATCCAAGAGTAAGAGCAATAGGTGAGACTGGATTGGATTATTTCCGGACTCCGCCAGAATTACGTGAAATTCAGCGTTATTCATTTAAGCGACATATTGAAATAGCTAAGGCAAATGGATTGGCTTTAGTAATTCATGATCGTGATGCTCATGAAGATGTGCTAAAAACTCTGGAAGAGGTGGGCGCGCCTGATAAAACCATCTTTCATTGCTATTCGGGAGATTTAGAGATGGCTAAATATTGTGTTGCCCGCGGCTATGTCCTTTCGTTTGCGGGAACTGTTACTTTTAAGAACGCACCCGCACTTCGAGAAGCAGTCAAATATGTACCTGATGAATTGCTTCTGGTAGAGACGGATTCACCATTTCTAGCTCCGTCACCGCATCGCGGTGCGTTAAATACACCAGCGCAGATTGCAAATATCGTTAGATTCATCGCAGCAGAACGTGAGGCAACTCCAGAACATATTGCAAAAGTTACGGCTGAAAATACAGTCAGATTATTTGGAAGCTTCGAATAATGACTTTGCTTGGCGCAGCAGAGATTCGCGAGTTAGCTGCGAAACTGGATATACACCCTTCCAAAGGGTTAGGTCAGAACTTTGTTATTGATGGAAATGTCTGTCAAAGAATTGTAAGGCAAGTTACGATCACACCTGAGGATAGGGTTTTGGAAATTGGACCTGGTTTAGGTTCATTGACTTTGGCGATACTAGAAAGTGGTGTCCCAGTAACGGCAATCGAAATCGACAAACGACTTGCGGCAGAACTTCCTGAAACTGTAAAAAATCATGCACCAAATAGCAATCTAACTGTCTTGAATGAAGATGCCTTAGAAGTCACAGAGTTACCTGATGCTCCGACAGTGTTGATTGCAAACTTGCCTTACAACGTATCGGTTCCAGTTTTATTGAATCTATTGGAGCGATTTGATTCTTTACGTGAGGGTGTCGTTATGGTGCAGGCAGAGGTCGCAGATAGATTGGCTGCAAAACCCGGAAGTAAAGATTTTGGAGTGCCAAGTTTGAAAGCGGCATGGTGGGCAGATCTGTCGTTATCTGGAAATATCTCGAGAAATATCTTCTGGCCAGTGCCAAATGTTGATTCTAAATTAGTCTATTTCAAGCGCCACGTAGCGTTGGGTGATGAGGTGCTCAGAAAGAGAGTTTTTGGGTTAATAGATTCGGCATTCTCTCAAAGGCGAAAGATGATTCGCTCTTCTATGTCACAGGTATTGGGTCATAATGCAGAGCAGATTATCCAGTCCGCTGGTATTGATCCAACATTGCGAGGCGAAGCACTGGACATCTCTGCCTATTGCGCGATTGCTCAGAAAAACTATTAGAAAAAACTACTAGTCTTAAGGCGTGCGATATAAGTCCGTAGAGGTGCAGGTTCCTGCAAAGGTTAATTTGCAACTTTCGGTCGGCCCAAAAGAATCTGATGGCTACCATGAAGTGGTTACGGTATTCCAAGCAATCTCGATGATGGATACAGTGAAAGTCACGGATGCATCAGAGTTTGCGATTTCTATCGCAGGTGATTACGTAAATGGTGTGCCACTTGATGGGGATAATTTAGTTGCTAAAGCAGTTGCGCTTATGGCTGAGAAATTTGGCACCAAGAATGAACTTGAGATCAATATAAACAAGAAGATTCCAGTTGCCGGTGGCATGGCAGGCGGCAGCGCAGATGCAGCTGCAACGCTGCTTGGAATCGATCAACTTTATGGTTTGAATCTTTCTAAAGATGAACTAGGAGAAGTCGCTCGAACACTTGGCAGTGATGTGCCATTTATGTTGCATGGTGGAACTGCCATCGGGAGAGGCCATGGTGATGAGGTAACTGCAGCACTTTCCCGCGGTACCTATAGCTGGGTAATTGCAGTTTCAAGTACTGGACTTTCAACACCAGCTGTTTTTGCAGAGTGCGACCGACTTCGTACCGGCTTAGATATTAAAGCACCATCTTTGAATGATGAACTCTTGCAAGCCTTGTTATCTGGAGATGCAGTAAGAGTTGGCAAATGTTTAACGAATGATTTACAGGCAGCGGCCTGCTCATTAAGACCTGCTTTAAGATTAATTTTGGATATGGGACATGAGTATGGCGCACTTGGTGGCATAGTCTCGGGCTCAGGTCCATCTGTTGCATTCTTAGTTGCTGATGAGGATCACTCGTTGGATTTAGCGGTAGCGCTAACTTCAAGTGGAGTTGTAGGAAGCGTCGCTCGTGCCCAAGGCCCAGTTCATGGAGCCAAAGTAATTTCAGTCAATTAATGGCTAACTAATAGCTAACTAAAAGCAAATTGATTGTTACATAGTAATTATTGGAATTGTTATTGAAGATCATCAAAAGGCAGCGCGAGCTCACGAAGTAGCGCCGCAAGCGCACTCTGTTCGCTCTTACTCAAGCCCTTTAAGAATTCGCGTTCTCTGCTTAACAAATCTTCCATTGCGCTATCAACTGCTTTAGCGCCAGCCTTTGTTAGCGTGACTAGAATTCCACGTCCATCATTTGGATCTTGCGTTCTAGTTATTAAACCTAGCTCTTCTAGGCGATCTAATCGGTTGGTCATAGTCCCGCTAGTTACCATGGTTTCTTGAATCAATTGCCCAGGTGATAATTGATAAGGCGATCCAACTCGTCGTAAAGATGCGAGCACATCAAAACCCCAAGTTTCAAGACTTGCAAATGCATTTCTTCGCGCAATATCTAAATGTTTTGAGATTCTGGTAATGCGAGATAAAACTGCAAGTGGTGAGAAATCTAAATCAGGACGCTCTTTCTGCCATGCAGCAATCAAGCGATCAACTTCGTCATCTCTTGTCATTTGTATTCCTGATTTGTATTCCTGATTTGTTCCTGATTTATTGCTGAATCGTTCCCGAATTATGTCCGCCCAAGGGTATTGAAAGATATTGAGAAATGGCTGATTTTGGTGAATTGCGCTTCATGCGGGAGAATACGGGTTCCGCCATTGTGTAGTGGCTAGCACATGGGCCTTTGAAGCCCAGGGTCCTGGATCGATACCAGGTGGCGGAGCGCATTAGAATTAGCGAGTGATACAGCAGGCGATTGTGTTAGCCGCAGGTGAGGGCACACGCATGAAATCGCAACTACCTAAAGTGCTTCACGAAATCGCCGGTAGATCGCTCCTTGGACATGTTCTAAATTCTTTATCTGAGATAAATCCAAAACAAGTACGTGTAGTCGTTGGCTCAGGACGTGAATTAGTAGAAACGCATTTAGCAGAGATTGCTCCAGATGCGATTGCAATATTCCAATCAGAGCGAAATGGCACAGGACATGCGGTTCAAGTTGCGCTTGATGGTGTTAAAGATTCTGGCCAAGTCTTGATTTTGGCTGGCGATACCCCGATGTTAAAAGGTGAAACTCTAAAAGAATTTGTAAATGCGCATAATAAAGGTGGATACACCGCTTCAGTGCTGACCGCAGAGCTACCAGATCCAACTGGTTATGGCCGAATTATTAGAGGCGACGACGAATTGCTAGTGAAGATCGTTGAAGAGAAGGATGCATCTGAAGATCAGAAGTTAATTTTTGAAATCAATTCTGGCGTCTATATCTTTGATTTGGCATCTTTGGTATCAGCAATCTCTAAATTAAAAACCAATAATGCCCAAGGCGAGCTTTATCTTACGGATGCGATCGAAATTATCAGGCAAGCAGGTGGAAAAGTCGCAGCCATACTTTGCGAGGATTTCACAGAAACTTTTGGAGTCAATGATCGTATTCAACTTGCAGAGGCAGCCGCGATATTGCGAGATCGAATCAATGAGCGCCATATGCGTAACGGCGTTTCGATATTAGATCCAGCCACAACCTGGATTGATGACACCGCAACTATTGCAGCAGATGTAAGCATTTTGCCAGGCTCAGCAATCTTCGGAAGCACCGCTATCGCGCAAGGCGCAGTAATCGGGCCAAGGACCACATTGCAAGATTGTGCGGTCAATGCTGGGGCAGTAATCAAGGAATCAAACTGCATGGCCTCTGAAATCGGTGCACATGCCACAGTTGGTCCTTACACATATTTACGTGCGGGCACAGTACTTGCAAATGAATCCAAAGCTGGTGCATTCGTTGAAATCAAGAATTCGCAAATAGGCGCTGGATCTAAGGTTCCACACCTTTCTTATGTTGGCGATGCAACGATTGGTGAAGGCACAAACATCGGTGCAGCCACAATTGTCGTCAATTACGACGGGGTAGAGAAACATAGAACTGAAATTGGTGATCATGTTCGAATCGGAAGCGACACCATGCTGGTCGCACCAGTTACAGTCGGTGATGGTGCGTACACCGCTGCTGGTTCAGTGATTACCGAAGATGTTCCGCCCGGCGCGATTGGAGTTGCCCGCTCTAAACAGAGAAATGTCTTAGGGTGGGTTCTGCGTAAACGTCCAGGAAGTAAATCCGCTAAAGCTGCTGAACAAGCAGATTCAGAAAAAGGAGAGTAACTATGAGCGAGCTTCGCCTCTCGTCTGAAAAACGATTGCGAATCTTCACAGGAAGAGCATTCCCAGAGCTCGCGGAATCAGTTGCTTCTGAGTTAGGCATCACCTTAACTCCAACATCTGCATATGACTTTGCAAATGGCGAAATCTTTGTTCGCTTCGAAGAATCTGTTCGTGGTAGCGATGCCTTCGTTATTCAATCTCATGCTGCTCCGGTAAATAAGCAAATCATGGAACAACTAATCATGGTTGATGCACTTAAGCGCGCATCTGCAAAGCGAATTACTGTAGTGACTCCTTTTTATGGTTATGCACGTCAAGACAAGAAACATCGTGGCCGCGAACCTATCTCTGCGCGTTTGATGGCAGATCTTTTTAAGACTGCGGGTGCAGATCGATTGATGGTAGTTGATTTACATACCTCACAGATTCAAGGATTCTTCGACGGCCCAGTAGATCATCTATTTGCATTGCCACTTCTTGCAAACCATGTAGGTAGCAAAGTCGATCGCTCGCAATTAACAATTGTCTCTCCAGATTCAGGACGAGTACGAGTTGCAGAGCGTTGGTCAGACCTTCTTGGCGGTTGCCCGATTGCCTTTATTCATAAAACTCGTAACCCATTGATTCCAAACGAATCAACCACTGGTCGAGTAGTTGGTGATGTTCAAGGTCGCACCTGCGTAGTTATCGATGACATGATTGATACCGCTGGCACCATTACAAAAGCAGTAGATGCTTTATTTGATGCAGGCGCTAAAGATGTCATCATCGCAGCAACACACGCGGTATT
>CAZYJU010000036.1:0-4475 GCA_964647945.1 uncultured Actinomycetes bacterium
GCGCTCTTCGAGCTCTGGGTCAAGGATGACCATTAATTCATAATGACGCATGAATCAATAAACCCCTTCGGACTATGCGGTTACGGTCTTTCCGTAACAGAGGTGATCATTGAGAAGGCGAACCTTCTCGATGAGGGGTTAAGGGTAACTGGAGGCGCTATTAAAGAGGAAATCCCATGGTTTTCCCTGTGTAAAACGGCTCTTTGAAAGCTGTCTGACCAGAGCAAAGATCATCGCAATCGCCGCCGCCCAACGCAGCAGACTGATCGCGCCATAGAAACTCTGACTTAAGCCGAATTTTGCATCGGTGATTGTGGCTAAGTGCTGCCAAATTGCAACGTGATACGCGAGCTCTGCAATCTGCCAAATCCAGAACATAATCAGAGTTTCTTTAGTTTTAATTGCAATTACTGCAAGTGCAGTCAACCAGAGCACATACTGTGGTGAATAAACTTTACTTAAAATTAGCGCAGCGGTGAAAACAATAAACGAGACTTCTGCAAGCGTTGGTACTTCACGCAAACCAAATAGATATACAACAACCCAAGCAAGTATCGTTAAAGTTCCAAGTAGCGAGATGTAATTGGTTGGCCCGGTAGTCCAACCAAAGATCTGTGCGATATTCCAGATCGATCCCCAATCTGGTCCGCGCTCCATATTAAATTTATAGAAATGCCACCAACCAGTCGGAGTTGTGATTGCAATCGGTAAATTGATTGCCAACCAGGTTGCCGTAAAGATTGATAGATACCTGATTGGTGATTTACCGCTTCGCAATAAAATTACCAAGATCGGAATCAAAAGCAGAACTGGGAAGAATTTAGTGGCGACTGAAACTCCAAGTGCAATCGCACTGTAATCAAAGCGCTTTCGATCAAACCAATAGATTGCAAGGAGCATGGTTGGAATCGCCCAGAGATCCCAATTGATAAATAGCGAACCAATGACTGCTGGCGCTAAGGCGTAATAAAAACCATAGCCATTGATTCGTTGTAATAGGTAAACACTTCCGATAAAAAGCAGTGCTAGAAGAAATATATTTAAGAAGTAATAAGTATTTACATCATTAACTGGAAGTGCGGTGAGAAACATAGCCACACCCATAAGCGCTGGATATTCCACGCTCTTATCGCCGCTGGCAAAGGGCCAGATATCTCTATCTAAATAGCGTTCGGTATATAAAGGTGCGATATCGGTATAACAGGCGTGAATGTAATTGCCAGGCGATTGCCAGCCATTTTCTTGGCAATATGAGAACTTGGTAAAAGATAAGAAGCTAGCCAAGATCGCTAGCGCAATTAATATTCTTGAAGATTTAAACAGTTTACGGCTTCTTTCGAGTCTGTTTTCCGCCCTCAGTCATCACGATTGGATCGGTGCCTCCGATATTTACTGGTTTAGGAAAGGAGAGCACTGGTTGATCTTTTAGCGCACCTTTCATATATGCAGTCCAAATACGTGCTGGGAAAGTTCCACCAGTAACGGAAGTTAATCCACCAATTCCATTTAGCGTTTGTGAAGCGTTATCGCGGAACATCGCTACTGCAGTTGCAAGTTGTGGTGTGTATCCGGCGAACCAAGCTGAGGCGTTCTGTTCAGAAGTTCCGGTCTTACCTGCAGCTGGCCTACCAAGTCCCGCAGTTCCGTAAGTGGCAGTACCGTTACTTACCACTTTAGAAAGTGCGTAAGTTAAATCTGCCATTACCTCTTTACTAAATACGGTGATTGGTGATGGTGGGGTTGCTTGATATAAAAGGCCGCCATTAGAACCAGCAACTTCGGTGATAAACCATGGAGATGCGTAAACACCTTGCGCTGCAAAGGTTGCATACGCGCTTGCCACATCAATTACATGTGGCGAAGCTGCGCCAAGTACTACTGAAGGGGTAGGCATCATCGCAATGCGTTCTGGAATTCCAGCGCGACGTGCGGCATCTACAACTTTATCTGGACCTACTTTGATTCCAAGTGGTACATAAACAGTGTTTACCGAATGCGAAGTTGCAGTCAAAAGATCGATCTGACCCCAACCTTCATCACCATAATTATTTACTTCGTATGGTTTACCAAGATCATCAAAGATTTGTGGTGAATCTCCATTCCACATCGAAGTTAATGGAATTCCCGCTTCCAGCGCCGCTGCGAGTGCAAATGGTTTGAAGGTAGAACCAGCTAAAGCGATCGATTGGGTCGCATCATTTAATTGGCGAACCAAATAGTCTCGGCCACCATATAAAGCAACAATTTCGCCAGTTCCAGGGCGAATTGATACCAATCCAATATGTAAATTCTCAGGTGCGCCCTTCGGGGTTAACTTTGCAACAGCATCAATTGCCGATGTTTGGGCTCTCTGGTCGAAGGTGGTTTTTACAATCAAACCACCTTTCATTAACTGATCTTCAGAGAAGCCGCGCTTAACAAGTTCCGCGCGCACCATCTCAATTAGGAATCCACGAGGTCCAGAGAGTGAACCTTCGGTAGTACCTGGCATGATGGTTGGAAATTTAACTTTCTTTGCAGTTGCTTCGTCGATCCAACCTGCTTCACGCATTCCATTAATTACATATTCAAAACGCGCTTGTAGACGCTTCATATTGTTCTCGCCGTATTGTGGATCGTAGAAACCGGGCGAGCGCAAGATTGATGCAATCACTGCAGATTGTGCGAGATTTAATTGGCTAGCGCTTCGATTGAAATACTGTTGCGAGGCTGTTTCAACACCGTAAGCGCCGCGACCAAAATAAATAGTATTTAAATAGTTTTCGAGAATCTGATCTTTAGTCAATTGATTCTCTAATTTAATCGCAATCACTAATTCTTTTATTTTTCGAGTGATGGTTCGTTCTTGCGTTAAAAAGGCAGTCTTTGCATATTGTTGTGTGATTGTGGAGCCACCGCCGCCGCGACCCAAGGTCACGACGTTATCAATTACTGCTCGACCAATTCCGGTGATGCTAAATGCATGTTCGTTGTAGAAATTTCGGTTCTCAGCCGCTAATACTGCGTAACGCAAATTCCAGGGCATCTTGGCAAGTGGAACGATGGTGCGATTTTGCGCGCCGATTCTTCCAATCTCCGCACCATTTGCATATTTGATGATGGTGGATTGGGTGTTTACATAATCATTGGGATTTGGAATACCAACTGTGAAATATGCCAAGACAAAGAGCGTTGAACCAGCGACAAAACCAAAACCACCTAAAAAGATTGCAACTCGGGCTAAGGTGCGTTTTGACGGCTTCAACGATCTAGATTTAGAGCTTCTGCCATTTGATTTGGCGCTTGATTTGCCCTGCGACTTAGCCATGGTTAAAGGCTACCTGTAATCCTGATCCTCAACCGTTGGTTTCTTGCGTGGTGGTTTACGTGTGACGCCATCGCCCAAGGTAAAGGAGTGCACTAAGTGATTCCAGTGGCAGTTTTTACAAACTTCCACCAAATACACTCGAAATTCGCCGAATTCGGACTCCATCTCTGCAAGCTCTGCGATGGTTTTAATTCGACCTTGATACTGACCAAGCTGATCGCCATATGTGTAACGCAGTTCGACCAATTCATCTTTCTTACAGACAGGACAGTTGCGATTTGCTTTTTCGCCGTGGAACTTTGCAGCGCGCATTAGATAAGGGTCTGCATCGCAGGCATCGGTTGCGCCACGAAAGAGCGCAATCAAAGTAGCGCGCTTATCTAAGGAGTAGTCGATGAAGGCGCGCTTGGATTTCACAAGATTATTGTAATAACTTAATCAAAACCTCTAAAGTTTGCACTATGCAGAATTTCTTAAAGTTGATTCTGCATCCTCGACTTCGCAAATTGCTCGCAGTACGTTGGACTGGGCAATTGACAGATGGCATCTTCCAAAGTGCGCTTGCATCATTTGTCTTATTCTCACCAGAGAGACAAGCAAGTGCGATGGCTGCAGCGCTTGGCTTCGCAGTTGTGCTGACACCTTATTCAATAGTTGGCCCTTTGGTTGGTACCATTTTAGATCGTGCTTCAAGACAGCGCGCAGTTATCACTGCAAATATCTTGCGCGCGATTGATCTGATCTTTATTGCGATGTTGATTTTCACCGGCACAACCGGAATTCTGCTTACAGTTTTGATTCTCTTTGCATTTGGCGTAAATAGATTGCTGCTTGCTGGTTTGTCTGCAGGGTTGCCGTTGATGATTGATCGCCCTGATTTAATTAAAGCTAACGCGCTTGCGGTGACCGGTGGATCGCTATCTGTGGTGATCGGTGGCGCAATCGGAATTGCACTTCGTAGAGCAATTGATTCGATGAATAATGCCAATCAAGCAGATGGCATCTTGTTATTGGTTGCGGTGTTGGGGTACCTAAGCGCCACATTGCTTGCATCTCGCATCGGTAAGTTAGAGCTAGGCCCACTGCCACATGAAGAGCGCCAATCAAATGGTTTTGCAGAATTGGCAGCTGCTTTTCAATTCTTAAAGAACCATCGCGATGCCGCGCG
>CAZYJU010000036.1:4575-9078 GCA_964647945.1 uncultured Actinomycetes bacterium
GCGCTGCTCTCTGCATTGGTAACTCCAAATTCTGGAGTCACGCTACTTGTACCTGTTGGAATTTCAGCGCTTTATTTATTCACTGCTTTTGTAATCTTACGTCGCAGTAAATTTAGCGGGCTTTCCACCAATTAAGCAGCGCTTCGGTGGCGCGCTCTTTACTTTGTGGGCCTTGCTCTAACCTCAACTCAAGTAGGAAATCCAAAGCTTCGCCAACTTCCTTAGATGGTTTTAAATTTAGTAATTGCATAACTTCTGCGCCATCTAAATCTGGCCGGATTGCAGCTAATTCCTCCTCGGCCGCCAATTTTTCAATGCGCGCCTCAAGTTCGTCGTAAGTTGCAGCTAACCGTTCGGCTTTTCGTTGATTACGGGTAGTGCAATCTGCACGCGTCAAAACATGTAAATGGGTAAGTAGCGATCCGGCATCACGGACATATCTGCGGACAGCAGAATCGGTCCATTCTCCCGCGCCATAACCATGGAAACGTAGGTGTAACGCAATCAAAGTTTCGACATCGTCGATTACTTCATTTGAAAATCGCAATTTCTTTAAACGCTCTTTGGCAAGACGGGCGCCCACAATTTCGTGGTGATGGAATGAGACTCCGCCACCCGGAATAAGCGCTCTGGTCTTTGGTTTACCGATGTCATGCAAAAGCGCAGCCAGACGGATAACTAGATTCTTTCCACTTAACCGATCTTCAAGCGCCATTGCTTGCTCTAGTACCGTCAATGAATGTTCGTAAACATCTTTATGGTGGTGATGTTCATCGATCTCTAATTGCAACTTCGGAATCTCAGGAAGTACCAGCTCTGCCAAACCTGTTTTTACAAGGATGGTGATTCCTCTGCGTGGATTATCAGACATTAGCAATTTGATAAATTCATCGCGGATACGCTCTGCAGAGATGATTTCAATCCGTTTGGCCATCTCTTGCATCGCCTGTAATTCTGATTCTGCGATCTCAAAATTAAGTTGTGATGCAAAACGAGCAGCGCGCATCATTCGAAGTGGATCATCGCTAAAAGATTGCTCTGCAGTAACTGGAGTACGTAAGACTTTGGCGCTTAAATCTGCCAAACCATTAAATTCATCGATAAATTTTGGTTTATCGTAAGTTAGCTCTAACGCCATTGCATTGACGGTGAAATCTCTTCTCGATAGATCGCCTTCAATATGTTCGCCAAATTGCACTTCAGGTTTTCTAGAATTTGGATCGTATTTATCGCTGCGATATGTAGTAATTTCAACAGTGGTGTCGCCGCGTTTTCCAGCGATAGTTCCAAATTCAATTCCGACATCCCAAATATCTTCCGCCCAATCACGCAAGATTTTTTTGGTCTCTTCTGGTTTTGCATCTGTGGTGAAATCAAGATCATTTCCAAGCCGCCCAAGAATTGCATCTCTTACTGGGCCGCCAACTAAAGCCAATTTGAAGCCAGCAGATTTGAAGGCTTGGGCGAGCGAACTTGCAAGAGGTGCACGCTCAATTAGCGAGCGAATCGCTAATTCGGAGGCGGCATCTAATGCGTTACTCATGGGAGAAAGGTTAGGGTACTCGCATGACCCCGGCACCTGGTGCTGGCGGCGATACCGGTTCGGAAATTAAATCGGCGTCTAAGCCTCACCGAAAAAAACGTTCGCGCAATCGTAAAAATAATAAGAGCGCTTCCAATCCTTCCAATGCTGCTGGTTCTCATTCTGGAACTAATAAGTCTCCTAAAACGCGCCCGCCGCAACGCTATGCAAAGCGGGTAGATGAGGTTAGCGCTGGTGGTTTAGTGATCGACTTTTCTGGCACCAAAGGTTTATTGATTGGTCGATTGGATCAGAAAGATGAAGCCCGCGAAAGGTTGCTCTGGTCGTTACCGAAGGGGCACATTGAAAGTGGTGAAACGCCAGAAGAGGCGGCGATTCGCGAAGTAGCTGAAGAGACTGGAATTCAATCTGAGATCTTACGTGAACTTGGCGTGATTGATTTCTGGTTTATGGCAGGCGGCAAACGAATCCATAAAACCGTGCATCACTATTTATTTAAAGAAGTTGGTGGCACGTTAGCGCCGCAGGTTACTGAAGTAGATGAGGTGCGCTGGTTTCCATTAAATGAAATCGTAGAGCGATTGGCCTATCCTGACGAAAAGAAGTTAATCGCACGAAGTGGTGATTTAACTTGAAGCGAATTTTGCTATTAGCGCTTTTATTTTTGACGTTGCCTTTTTTATTTGTAGTTCCAACTTCTGCCTCTGAAAACCAGATTTATTTGGCAACTGCGGCTAATCGAAATTATGAAGGAGAAATTACAAATAAGAGTTTTGAAAGTTCGCTTGCGCAAAATGGCACACTAGGTAGTTTGATATATCAACAAAGCGCGGGTTCTAAAACTTGGATTATTGATGGTGCGCTATTAGATGATGTGCAATTCTTAATTGCGCAAGATTCGGTACTTGCCAAAAGTTGGTTAGAGAGATTAAAACGTGTAATCGGTGGAGATACAGTTTATGCAACTGCATATGGCAATCCAGATGTGAGATATTTACAATCATTGGCGCCTGCGGAATTGGCTTTTTATTACGACTATGGGCAGGGCAAAGTCTCTGAAGTCTTAGGTCGAAACGTACGAAGCGAGAAGGGCAGCGGCCTTGCGGCTAAACGGGCCAATATTGGCAATGATTTACGCCAATTCTTCAATGGTGCGCGCCAAGAGTTTAATTATCTCTCTACAGTAGTTGATCCGATTGAAATAAATAGAGAGCGGGCAAAACTAGGACAGTTATTTAATCCGTTATTGGATAGCAAGGGTCGAGAAACGCTTCTTAAAGATTATGAGGCGGGCGAGACCAAATTTATTGGAAAACTGCGGATTGTAAGCGGCCGTTACCAAATCACCTCTGCCAATCAGAAGATGCCAATTACTTTGGTAAATGACTTTGAGAGCCCTGCAAAGGTAGATCTACTTTTTAAACCATTAAATAATCGCGTGGTCTTTCCGGAATATCGCGGAATCACTCTAGCGCCAAAGAGTAAAATTCAAGTCAGTGTTCCGATCAAAACGATTGCAGCTGGCGACACCGCCGTGATTGCTCGATTTGAAAATGGTAAGGGAAAAGTTGTTGGTGCAACTGCGGTCTTAGATCTCTCTTCCACAATCATCTCTCCGGCAGTCTCTAGATTTACTACTGGCGCAGGTTTGGTATTGATTTTGGCTGCAGTTGCGCAGAGCGTTAGAAGAATCCGAAAGAGTCGTGCTTCATGAAGAATCAAGATCTCTTCCGTAATTCAAGTGTGATGGCAATCGGTACGGTGTTATCACGCATCGCTGGATTTATCAGAAGCGTGTTAACAGTTGCAGTGCTTGGTACTGCGTTACTTGCAGATAGCTTCAATGTTGCAAATACGATGCCAAATATTATTTATAACTTGATGGTCGGTGGAGCGCTAACTGCGATATTTGTGCCGCAATTAGTGAAGAGCAAAAATGATCCAGATGGTGGCGTTGATTTTGCATCAAGATTGGTAACTACCATCAGTTTGATACTTGGCGCGATAGTTGTAATTGGTGTGATCTTTGCGCCAGCTTTGGTAAGAATCTATGCGCCAGAATTCTCACAACCTGGTTTTGAAAATATCAACGAGCTAACGCTTACGATGATGCGAATCTGTCTGCCACAGATTTTCTTCCTTGGTTTATTTACGATGCTCGGACAAGTTGCCAACTCTCGCGGTTCATTTGCGCCAATGATGTGGGCGCCAATTGCCAATAATCTAGTTGGAATTGCTTTGCTGCTCTATTTCTTATTAATGGTTCCAAAATTCACGGCCGACACTATTACGCCGACTCAAACGGCGATCCTTGGTTGGGGCACCACATTAGGTGTGGTTGTACAAGCGCTATTAGTGATTCCCGCAGTTAAAAAGACCAACTTTCATCTAAAGATCCGTTTTGGATTAAAAGGTTTAGGTAAATCTTTCTCTTTGGCTGGTTGGACTTTGATCTATGTCTTGATTTCACAGTTGGGATATTTGGTTACTGTCAGTGTGGCAACGAGTGCAGCGGTTAGAAGCGCTAAAGCTGGCATTACTACTGGCGTTGGAATCACACCATTTCAAAATGCATACTACGTAATGATGTTGCCGTATGGCATTGTCACAATTAGTTTGATTACAGCGCTGCTTCCACACATCTCTGAACTTGCGATTAAACGAGATCGTGAAGGCGTTAAAAATGAATTGGTTCGTGCAATCAGAATGGTTGGTGTAATCACAGTTCCGGCCGGTATGGCATTTTTCTTACTCGGCCCATTAATGACCAGCACTATCTTCGTTGGGATTCCTTATGAAGACGGTCTTTACATGGGATATGTGCTCTCTGCACTTGGAGTTGGTTTAGTTACCTTTAGCATTAATTTGATTCTGTTACGTGGTTTCAATGCATTTGAAGATACCCGCACTCAGATTCCATCAATTATTTTTATTAATTTGATTTCAGTTGCGCTCTCTTA